>JAZUGM010000289.1:0-18169 GCA_045641205.1 Thermoguttaceae bacterium | reverse complement strand
TTCTTGGGAAGATTATTTTCCTCTTCCCGAATTTTTGCAAGTCGAAGAATTACGAGATGTGCAAGTTCGCTTCAAGCCCCTTTGCGTCAATTTGACTCGTTTGTTTTTAGAGGACAAATTGAGCGACGAGGATTTTTTGCGGGTCGTGCCCGAGATAATGGCGCGCGCCAGTTTGAAACGATTGAAGGAAGCCTATTCGACGCTGTTTCGTTCGCTAGGGCAAATCAGCGACTGGACGAAAGAAACGTATGATTGTCTCGTTGCCTGTTCTAACTACGTCGCCTTGGCTTCCGACAAACTTATGACGAGAGAAGAGCGATTAGAATTGGTTCAAAGCGTCGACGACGAAACGACGAGGGAGAAAATGAAAACGATTTTTGAGTTGTTCGAGGACGATGGAAGAGTCGAGGGAAGAATCGAGGGAAAAATCAAGGGAAAACTAGAAACGATACGAACGATCGCGTCGTTGCGTTTTCAAGACGATTCCGACCGCTTGAACCGAATTTTGGCAAATCTCAACGATCTCAAACTTTTGGATCAAACGCGTCAATTCGCGTTGACGGCGCCCACGTTGCTTGACGTTGAAAATTTTGCCGAGAATTTGTCGCAAAGAAAGTCCGTAAGCGTTCACGGAAAAACGCCGCGCAAGAATCGCCGCGCAAGCGGCGCGCGATAAGCCGCCCGTCAACGACGGGCGGATCGGCGCCGCCGAAAACCCGTCCGTTATCAAAGCGAAATTATCCGACAACCCAAAAACTCCCGTTTATGGAGAACCGAGTTTATCGAAAGAATTAGCGTTTGAAGGTTCTGCGAAAAACATACGAACATTCAAACGACGCGTCGATTGTGAAAAACAAAAAATCGTTTGCGCAACGTCAAGCGAACCGCCGATCCGCCCGTCGCTGACGGGCGGCTTGTCGCGCGCCGCTACGCGGCGGTTTTTACGCGTTGCTTTTCCGTGAACGCTTACTTTTCACGAACCTTCAGCCTCTAATTCTCCGATATGCCCGGTTTTCCGCAAACGAGAGCTTGGCGGACGTCGTATAATTTCGCTTTTATAACGGACGCGTTTTCGTCGTCGTCCGCTTATCTAAAGATAAGCGGCTTTTCGCGCGCCTTACGGCGCGATTCAAACGCAAACCTTGGTCGGCATATTGCGTGAACGATTACAGATTTTTTAACAATGGCAAACATTTCCTTTTACTGCACGCGATGCGGACGTTTGACGCAATTTCCCGCAAGTTGTCGCGAGACGATCGTTTACTGTCCTTTTTGTCAACAGGCGTTGATCGCGCCGTCGATTCCGACGGACGAGGAGCGCGAGACAAAAGCGCCTTTGCCTCCGTCCGCGCCTTACGAAAGCGCGCCGCCGCAAGCCGAGGCGCGGGATTATTACTCTTTCAATTCGACGAATCCCGGCGTGCCGATACGTTCTCATCTGTCTCGCGAAAAAGCGCGTCGAATCGTTCCCGTCGCGGGCGTTTCGAGTTCCGAATGGCGTCTTGACGCCTTGGACGACGAACGTTTGGCTTCGTCGGAACGCGAATACTCCGTTTTTACGACTAAGTCCGACGTCGACGACGCGGAATTTATGGCGAGTTTGCGCGACGACGCGCCGGACGTTTTGCTCGCTCCGCCGCCGCTCGTTTCTAATTCCGACGTCTCGCGTCGTTCGGACGTCGCGCCTAGCCAAGAATTGGGCGCATCGCTTCGATTTCAGCGCGCCGTTATTATTATCGCCGCTTTGTCGGCGGTCGTTACGAGCGTCGTTATTGGAGTTCTCGCTTATCGCGTCGGTCGTTCGAACGCGATCGATCCCAAGTTGGCGGCGTCGGAGCCGATCGCCGTCGAAGGGCGCGTCGTTTATCGCGACGCGAGCGGCGCCGACGCGGGCGACGAGGGCGCTTTGCTCTTTATCTTCCCGATAAATCGCCCTTTTGACAAGCCGCTGATCCTCTCCGATCTCTCGCCTCAAGATTCCGATCCTAGCAAATACGAAGACTTTCTCAACGAACTTGCGAAGAAAGGCGGATATTTCGCAACGGTCGGATTTGACGGATACTTTTCGCTCGAGGTCGCCGAGCCGGGCGACTATCGTCTTTTGATCGTGTCGAAACATATCGAGGATTCCGTCGACGACGCCGACAAAAAGACGATCGACGCAATTTCGAAATATCTGTTTTTGCCCGAAAGAAAACTGCTTGCTAGGAACCGTTTTTTGTGGTCGACCGAAACGATCGACGAACGGTCGGGCGCCATTGAAAAAGATTTTGGCAAATCTTCTCGAAACGGTTTATAAATTTGTTGACTTTTGAACGCGTCGTAAGTATGCTGGTTATACGACGGCGCGTCTCCACTTTAGGCGATCGACGCCCTTATAACGTTTTTCGAACGAAGGAACTCCTTAAAAAAAGAGGTTGTTATGAAATCGAAATTCTTTCCTTGCGCGATTATGATAGCGGCTACGATCTTATTGGGCGCTTGCAACGGCGAAAAAAGACCCGACGGGTTGCCGAAATTATTTCCGTGTTCCGTAAAAATTATTCAAGCGGGCGCGCCTTTGGCGGGCGCCGACGTAATGTTTGTCGCGCAAGACCCCAATTTAATGCGTTGGCCGGCGGGCGGAACGACCGACGAAACAGGCGTCGCAAAAATTAATACTTACGGCTTTGCCGGAGCGCCCGAGGGCGTTTTCAAAGTTCTTGTCGTGAAAACGGAAACGACGGGTTCCGTGAGCGCGGAAGAGGCCGTTAAAAATATGGAGTCGGGAACGATCGCCAACGAAGAGAGATTCGATCTTGTGGCGCAAGAATATCGCGATCAAACGACGACGCCATTGTCTATCGAAGTCAAGGCGTCCGGCTCAAATACGGCGGAATTTGACGTCGGCGAAGCCGTTCGCGTTCCCGTGCGAATGCCCGGAACTTGATTTGCATATTGTTCAAACGCTTATTGTTTAGACGTTTAAACGTCAAATTTGAATTTGTTTTTTCAACTTGTCTTGATTTTACGGAGATAAATCGACGTGAGCAGGTTTAGAACTCGAAATAGCGTCGACGGGTTTACCCTTGTCGAGCTTCTTGTCGTTATCGCGATTATCGGAATTTTGATCGGGTTGCTTTTACCCGCCGTTCAAGCGGCGCGCGAGGCGGCTCGTCGTATGCAATGCACCAACAATATGAAGCAAGTGATGTTGGCGGTTCAAAATTACCACGACGTCAACAAGTCTTGTCCTCCTAGTTCGGCGCCCTTCAACAATTATACGGGCACGTTTCCTAACGCCGGAACCTATACGGTCGGTTTCCGCGTTTTCCTGTTGCCCTTTATGGAACAGAACTCGATTTACAGTTCTTTTACGAACGAATCGACGAAAGTAGCCGCCGGTTCTTCGCCTTGGAGTTATAAAGCCGACTGGACCTATAACGTTCGTATCGACACGTATATTTGTCCTTCCGACGGAAAAGCGACGGAAACGTCCAATAGTTTTTCAGCCAATGCTTCGACCGGTCGCGCGAATATCATCGCTTGCTTCGGCGATTCGCCTTGGGCTTGCCAATACGCCGAATGGCGCGAGGGCAACGCGAAAGGCAAGACCGGCTCGCGCGGTATGTTCCGACCCGAAACGTGGCATTCGCTCGCGTTTTGCACCGACGGAACAAGCAATACGGTCGGAATTTCCGAATCGGCTTGCGGCGACCATCAAGAAAAGAGTATTAAGGGCGGATTGTCCGTCGCCGACACGATCTACAACGGCGACGTCATACCGGGCAACTGTATTGTCAACGGTTACGATTCGAACGATCGCAATCTTGTGAAAACGCCCAGCGACACGTGGCGCGGAACGTTCTGGTACGACTGCCGTGCGGCAAGCGCCGGTTTTACCGCCAATATTCCGCCCAACTCCGTCGCGTGTATTTGGTCGAACAGTTATCCTTGGATCGCGGGCGGCGTCTCGAGTTACCATTCCGGCGGTTCCAACGTCGCGATGATGGACGGTTCCGTGCGTTTTGTTTCCGAAACGATCGATTGCGGAAACGTCAACGCGCCGCAAGTTACGAGCGGCAAGAGCCCCTACGGCGTTTGGGGCGGAATGTCCACTCCGCAGGGAGGCGAAACGGCTACGATGTAACGGCGTCGTTTTCGAAGAAAGAACGTAATATTCCATCGAGTTAATTTATTGCGCGTTCCGCGTCGTTTTGACCTTTGCGCGAACGCGCCGTAAGCAATCACGTAATTTTGAGGAGTTGTTATGTCAACCCGTTTATCCAGACGTTCGTTTCTGACGAGCGCGGCGGTCGGCGCCGCGTTTGGCGTTTGTTCTTCCAAGAGCGCGCTTACCCAAACTTTCGCCGAAGACGCCCCGATTCAAGGTTTTGACGCCACCTATACCGACGTGAACGAAAAAGCCGAATGGGAGCCTTTCACCGACCGTAAACTGCGCATCGGAATCGCCGGGTTCGGTCTTTGCCAATTTGGCGCGCAATTCGGTTTGCAAGACCATCCGAATGCGGAAGTCGTCGCGGTTACCGATCTTTTCGAGGAACGTCGCGCGGGCTTGGCGAAGGCTTGTCGTTGCGAAAAGACCTACGAATCCCTCGAGGAAATGATCAAAGACCCGAAAATCGAAGCCGTCTTTATTGCGACCGACGCGCCAAGTCACGCGGATCACGCGATCAAGGCTCTTAAAGCGGGCAAGCACGTCGCCTCCGCCGTACCCGCCGTTTTCGGCAATCTTGAAGACGCCGACAGACTCTATGAGACGGTTAAAGAAACCGGCTTGACCTACTGTATGTTTGAAACGTCTTCGTTCCACGACGCCGTTTACGCCGCGCGTAAAATCTACGCGCACGGCGGGTTCGGTCAGATGGTCTATACGGAAGGCGAATATTATCATTACGGCGTCGGGACTTTAGACGGCTATCGCAACTGGCGCCGCGGACTTCCGCCGCAATGGTATCCGACGCATTCGAACGCTTATTACACCTGCGTCACCGGCAATTCTTACACGACCGTTTCGTGCGCCGGACACAAGAGCAAGTTGGAGGAATATCAAAAGGGCGCCAATCCTTACGACAATCCGTTCGGCACGGAAGTCGCGCTCTTTACGACGAGCGAAGGCGGATCCGCGCGTATGATCGTGAGTTGGGACACGGCCGGCTGGGGCGGCGAAACGGGACGTATGCGCGGCGAAATCGGCGCGTTTTTGGACGCCTACCAAGCGCTCAACGACGACGCCGCGAAGAAAGTCGCCGCCTTGGGCGATTTGCGTAAGCCCGCCTTGCCGCCGGGAGTCGCGTCCGGAGGACACGGCGGCTCGCACGGCTATTTGGGAAGCAACTACGTCGAATCGATCTTGAAGGGCAAGACTCCGCTCGTGAACGTCGCCGTCGCGTTGAACACGACCGTCGCCGGTATCGTCGCGCATCAGTCGGCGCTGAAGGACGGCGAATTGCTGAAGATTCCGCAATATAAAGCGCTCTGATCGACGTTTTTAAACGTTGCGTTTCCTTTGCGACGATTTCGACGTCTTGACGACTTAACTCGTCGGGCGTCGAAATGCGCGCGAGCCTTCTAAAACGCCTTCGCAAAAAGGAACTTTTTCGACGATTTGGCGTTTTTTCTTGTGTTTTTCTCTATTTTTCTTGACTAAACTTTCTTTAGCGCGTACAATTCCAAGGGGACGACGACAATTTCTTCCCGTTGATTTTGAACGTTTTTCCATTGAGGACGAGAATATTGTAATGACGGAAAAAGAACAAATTCAAGAGTTGGAGGTAATTGAGCGCGCGAGAGAAAGCGTCGTCGCGTTGCGTCAAACTCTTGAAAGCTCCGCAGACGAATCGAACGCTTTTCAAAGGCGCGTTCTTGATTTTGTATTGTCGTGGAAACATTGGGATTCGCCCGACTTGTTTGAAACGGCTTTGCGACGCGAGACGCTTTTAAGTCGCGGCTCGCTCTTTGCGCCCGACTTACAAGAGTACGAAGTTAAGTTTAGTCGTCATAACAATCTTGTCGTCGCGGCGTTGACGGACCTTACCATTGCCGCCGATCTTTTGCGCGTTGCGACGAACGCGACCGACGTCGACTGGAGTACGATTCTGCCAAGCCAACAAGAACAAGTGGATCGCAATGGAATCGCGCATATTTCCGACTTAATTTATAACGTGAAAAATCTTGCCGGGGACGAAGATCGTCTTTACGCTTTTTTTTTCGAACATAAGTCGGCTTACGATCCCTTTCTTGCCGTCCAACTTCTTGAATATGTCGCGTTATATTTGAAATATCAATTAATCAACGCGAAACGAACAAAAGCGGGTCTGAAAAAATTAGTTTGTCCGATCCCCGTCGTGATCGGTTGTTATGATCGTCCCGGTGCGAAACCGCAAAAACTGAAGGAAGTTTGTTCCTTTCCTGTGGACTTAGCCCCTTTTGTTCCAGATTTTGACATAATATTTTTCGACGTTCAGCGCGTCGACGTCGACTCGCTCGACGTTCAGCCGCTGACGAAGGCGTTTCTCAAAGATTTGCAGTTTGGCAAGAATCCCAAGTTGAAAGACGCGGACATTCTCGACGTCTTCGGCGATTTGCGCGACGTTCGATTAGATCCGGCTTCTTATCAGCTTTTATTGGCTTTATTGGGATATTGGTCGAAAGCCTGCGGCAGTTGGAAGCGTTCGCCCAAACTTGGAGATTTTAAACGTCTTGCCGACGAGATGAAGGACAAGGAGTACGAGAGACAAATGATCGAACTGTTAGACCAAGAATACTACGAGAACGCCGTTAAAAAATACGGCGCGCAGTGGGATAAAAAGTTGACCGAAAAAGCGCGTCAAGAATGGTGGCAAAAAGGACGCGAAGCCGGATTGCAAGAGAGTCAAGACGATTGGTGGCAGAAAGGACGCGAAGCCGGATTACAGGAGAGTCAAGACGATTGGTGGCAAAAAGGACGCGAAGCCGGATTACAAGAGAGTCAAGACGATTGGTGGCAGAAAGGAAAGATCGACGATTGTGTTCGTTCGATTCGTCTTTGTATTACGAAGCGTTTTCCAAACGATCCTTTGTCGGCGAAATGCGCGTTTGCTCTGCAAACTTTGGAAGATATGTCAAAGTTGACGTCTATACAAGATTACTGTTTCGACGCTCCTTCGATTCGGAACGTCGAAGATTTTATCGAAAGCAAAACAAAGAATTAGGCGTCGTTCGTATCGTTTGACGAAACGACGTTCCTTGGGTAGTTTTAGCGGACGCAATAGGAACCGTTCAAATGTCTTCTTTCCTTGTTAAAAGTGCGCAAACCTCCGCGCGAATCGGTCGCGTTTTTTTAGCGTCGATCCTCGTATTGTCTTTTTTAAACGGTCTTTCCGTCGTTCGCGGCGCGGAACGCGTGAAAATGATCGACGACTGGAAGTTTCGACGCGGCGACGCGGACGAGCCTTCTTGGCGTTTAACTTGGCGTAATCTTGAACCCTTCGCGCTTGCGACGCAAGGCGAGCTTTTCGCGCCAAACGCGCGTCCGAAAAAAGCGTGGGGAACGCCCGGCTTCCAAGTGAAGACGATTCGCCCGGAATTTGACGATTCCGATTGGGAAATCGTCGACTTGCCGCACGACGCGGCGATTTCCGAGCCGTTTTCTTACGCGAACGAGCCCACGCAGTCGCTTTTGCCCGACTCGCAAGTCCTATGGTATCGTAAAACTTTCGATTTGCCGTCGTCGGACGCGGGTAAAACGATAGCGCTCGATTTCGACGGCGTAATGTCTCGAAGCTCCGTTTGGGTCAACGGCTCTTACGTCGGCGGGTGGGGCTACGGCTATTCTTCTTTTCGCGTCGACGCGACTCCTTACGTCAAATTTGGCGGTTCAAACGTCGTTGTCGTTCGTTGCGCGAATCCGCCGCAATCCTCGCGTTGGTATACGGGCAACGGGATTTATCGAAACGTTTGGCTTGTCAAGTCGCATAAAATTCGCGTCGCTCGCTGGGGCGTTTTCGTTCAAACGCCGCGCGTTTCCGAGGAAGAAGCCGCGCTCGACGTTACGGTCGAAGTGGAAAACGCCGACGTCAAGGGCGAAGCCGTCGAGGCGCTTGTTTCCGTCGCGATTTATCGACGCGACGCCGACGGAAATAAAATAGGGGACGCGATCGCAAGACTGCCCGAAAAGAGCGTAAGCGTCAAGCCGGGCGAACGCGTCGCGGCGCAATTTGACGAATTCGCGTTGACTAATCCGCCGATCTGGGCGCCGGAGACTCCAAACACTTGTTTTGCCGAAACGACGATTAGCGTCGCCGGTCAAGCCGTCGACGTCGAAGAGACCGCCTTTGGATTCCGACAAATCGAGTACAAGCCGGACGAAGGGCTCTTTGTCAACGGCAAACTTTACGAGTTGCGCGGATTCTGCCTGCATCACGATTTTGGCGCGCTTGGCGCCGCGTATAACGCTCAGGCGGAAAAACGTCGACTCTTGAAGCTCAAGGAAATCGGTTGCAACGCGATTCGTTTGTCGCATAATCCTTCCGCGCCCGAAACGGTCGACCAACTGGCGCGATTAGGGTTTCTAGTGCAAGCGGAGGCGTTCGACCAGTGGCGTCGTCCTCAAAACGGAAGTTGGCGCGCCGCCGGTTATCTCGATTTGTTCGACAAATGGAGCGAAGCGGATATTCGTTCGCTCGTGCGTCGAGACAGGAACTGCCCTGCGATTATTATGTGGAGCATCGGCAATGAAATACCCGAATTAGTCGAGCAATCGGAATTTGTCGTTCAAGCGAAGCGTCTTGTCGAGTTTGTTCGTCAAGAGGATCCGACGCGTCCGACGACCTCCGCTTGCAATCAAGCCGCCGCCGGTTTCGGCGAAATTCCCAGTGTTCTCGACGTCTTCGGCTATAATTATTACGGTCGACGCGCTTACGCGGAATTTCACAAGAAGAACCCGAACTCGCCCGTTTACGGTAGCGAAGTCGTTTGCACGGGCGCGTCTCGCGGTTGGTACGTTTTTCCCGTTTCCAAAAGTTCCGGCAAATTAAGCGACGGTATGACTGATTTTCACCAGTCTTCTTACAGTTGGTTCGCTTTCGGATTTAACCACGACAAACCGCTTGACGGTTGGGCTTGTCCGCCCGATTACGAATTTGAGGCGCAAGACCGCAATCCGTTCGTCTGCGGCGCTTTTGCTTGGACGGGCGTCGACTACCTTGGCGCGCCCTTTACGATCGACGAGCTTTCGCGCAGTCAAGTTTTTACCGATCCTGAAGTCGAAAAGAAAGCGTTGGAAGAGAAGGAACTTTACGGGTCTTGGCGTTGTCCTTTGAGAATATGCGAGACAGGCGCTTTTGATTCGGCGCTCTTTCCGAAAGACCTTGCCTATCTTTATAAGTCGCGTTGGCTTCCCGACGAAAAAACTACTTGGATTCTGCCGCATTGGAATTTTCCCGAGCGCGTCGGGGAAGTTACGCCCGTCTACGTTTTCACTTCGGGCGATTCCGCCGAGTTGTTCCTAAACGGCAAATCGTTGGGACGCAAGACGAAAGGCGAGTTTCAGTATCGTTTGACTTGGGACGACGTTCGTTACGAGCCGGGCGAATTGCGCGTCGTCTCTTACAAAAACGGAGAAATTTGGGACGAATCGAAAGTTGAAACGACCGGCGCGCCGGTCGCGTTGCGTCTAAACGCCGAGCGTTCCGAATTGACCGCCGACGGGCGCGACTTGGCGTTTGTTACGCTGGAAGTCGTCGACGCCCAAGGTCGAGTCGTTCCAAACGCTCAAATAGACGTAACGTTCCAAGCGGAAGGCGCCGGAACGCTTGTCGCGACCGATTCGGGCAACGCTTGCGACTTGGTTTCCTACGTCTCGCCGACGCGTCGAACTTTCGCCGGATTGACCTCGGCGATTATGCGTTCCAATCGAGGCGAGTCGGGCAAATTGACGTTGAAAGCAAACGCCGAAGGCTTGAAGGGCGCTAGCGTCGATTTTGAAGTTAGATAGAGCGAATACGGGAATTCCTCTTGCAACGGACAAATAAATTAGCTAGCATAGGAAGAGGCGGCGCTTGATTGAGTCGCCTTCTCAAACGAACGCTAGTAAAACTCATATAGTTTATATAATCGCGTTTGTTTGTTGTTTCCTAAAAAGTAAAACAAGCGGTTTTTTTGATATTTAGATAAAAAACGTTAATGTTTTGGCTTCTGAATACCGAAATTCCCAATAGGTTTTTTCTTATTCCTTAGGGACGCGTATGGAGACGCGCGACTGAGGAACAAGGCGTTCCGTCCGACGATTTTCCGTCTCGATCATAAAGCGTTTGAGGTCGTTGATTTGCGCAAGGCGGGCAAGTAGCAGGGAAGTTAAGCGATGAAAAGATATGTCGGCTTTTCGACGTTGGTTGCGTTGTGCCTCGGTCTGATTGGCAGTCAGATCGGTTGTCAGTCCGGCTGGAAAATAAGCAATCCTTTTGCCTCGCATCCTCGCGCTTCTTCGGCGGAGGCGCCCGAAGAATTGGATGCGCTTGGCGAAATGGGCGAGCTTACGCCGCCGCCTGAAAATTACACCGTCGGCGACGCTTCGAAATCGAACGGTTCCGAATCGTTGGCGCAAAAGGGCAAATACGAGGTCGAAGACAAGGCTTCCGAAGTCGAGAAAATCGAGAGCGAAACTCGCGCGATCGCCGAAAAGACCGATTCGTATAAGTCGCAAGAATCTTATCAAGTCGCCGATTACAGTCAGAGTTATCAGACGGACGCCGCGTCCGCGACGGACGATTACTCGACTCAAAATTCCGCGTCCGTTCAGTCCTACGCTCAAACGAGCCAAGCTGTTCCGCAATCCAACGCCGACGCCGAGCAGGCGATTTCTCAACAGTATCATCCTGCGGCTCAGGTTGTTCCTCCGTCTTACGCTCAAACGAGCCGAACTTCGGAGGGAACGGCGGGGCAAGAATACGCGCAGACCCCCTCTAATTTCGGTTTTCAAGCGTATTCGGCGCCCGTTGCGAGCGCCGACGTCGCGACGAACGCGCAGTTTGGAACCGCGCAAAACGCCCTTCCGCCTAATAACGTCGCGGCGGCTTCTTCTAGCTTTGGATCGGAATTTCCGACTCCAGACTTTCCGGCGGCGTCCTCCGTTGCGGACAATAGTTTTCCGACGGCGAATACGTCTTTCCCGACGGCTCAAAATACGAACGTCGTTCCTACGAACGATTTTCCAGCGGCTTCCTTTAACGCCGCTCCGAGTTCCAGCCAGCCTGTTCGCGTCGCGTTGAATCCCGAGCCGAACGTCGCGCCGGGCGCGGCTCCGACGAACTCGCAACCCGCGACGTATTCGACCGGCGCCGCGAATGATTCGGATCCTTATTCGAACGTCTATTACGCGCCTCAAACGACCTCGGCGGGAGCCGGTTTTGCGCCCGGTAGCGCGAGCGGACTGTATTGAAGGTTTGAACGATCGATTAGCTTTGAGGGGCTTTCTTAGCGGAAAGGAAAGTCCCTCTTTTGCTTTCTTGACGAAACGCTATAATTAAAGGAATTGTTATTCGCCGAAAGGCGCGCCGGTCAAGTCGACCGTTGGAACGGCTTTTATCACAAAGGACGTATAAAATGATTCCGAAATTAGAGACCGCGTTGGCAAAAGGCGCCGTCGTTCTCGACGGGGGAATGGGCACGGAGTTTCAACGACGCGGCGTTCCTGCGGGAACGCATCCCGATTTGTTAAATCTGACGCGTCCAGAGATTGTCAAAGCCGTAATTAAGTCTTACGCCGACGCGGGCGCCGACGTCTTGCTGACGAATACTTTCGGAGCGTCTCGTTTTGTACTCGAGAAACACGCGGCTCTTGACAAACTTCAAGAAATCAATCGTCGAGCGGCGGAGATTGCGCTGGAAGTCGCGCGCGAATCGGAACGAGACGTCTGCGTCTTTGGCGATTTGGGACCGACCGGCGTTATTCTCGCGTTGGGACAGGTCGACGAACGAGAAATTTACGACGCTTACGCCGAACAGATCGCAATTATGAAAGAAGTCGGCGTCGACGGCGTCGTTTTGGAAACGCAAAGCGATCCGAAAGAGACGGTTCAAGGAATTAAAGCGGCGAAAGATTTGGGAATGTTCGTCGCCGCTTCCGCCGTTTTCGACAGCGGAAAAAATAAAGACAAAACGATGACGGGCGCCACGCCGGAGCAATTTGTCCAAGCGGTAGAAGGGGCGGGCGCCGACGTCGTAGGAGCGAACTGCGGTCGCGGAATCGAAGGCTTCGCGCCGATTTGCGAACGTATGCGCGCCGTTGCAAAGACGCCGATTTCGATGAAAGCGAACGCCGGAATGCCGCAAATGGTCGACGGCAAATTAACTTACACGCAGACGCCCGACGCCTTTGCGGACGCCGCGATAAAGTTGCTCGATTTGGGCGCGAATTTCATCGGCGGTTGTTGCGGTACGAATCCCGATTTTATCGCCGCGATTCGACGTCGAATCGGCTAAACGTTCCCCTGTTCAACGGAAAAAATTATTTTTACTAGTTTTTACCTTCATTAGATTGCGATAAGTATGTCGACCCCAGAATTGAAATCGGAACTCCAAAACGGCGCAAGTGAAGCGGAAGCGCCTCGTTCGTTGCATTTCATTGAACAAATTATCGAAGACGACAATAAGTCGGGTCGTTTCGGGCGCCGCGTCCACACCCGTTTTCCCCCCGAGCCGAACGGATATTTGCATATCGGACACGCGAAGGCGATTTGTTTGAGTTCGGGTATGGCCGAAGAATTTGGCGGTCTTTTCAACCTGCGTTTCGACGACACGAACCCCGCGAAAGAGGACGTCGAATACGTCGAATCGATCAAAGAAGACGTCAAGTGGCTTGGAGCGGATTGGGGAGATCGACTCTTTTTCGCGTCCGATTATTTCGAGCAGATGTGGGAATACGCCGTCCAGTTGATTAAAAAAGGCAAGGCTTACGTTTGCGATTTGAGCGCCGACGAAATTCGCGAGACGCGCGGAACAGCGACGGAACCGGGCAAGCCTAGTCCGTGGCGCGATCGTTCCGTCGAAGAGAATCTCGATCTGTTTCAACGTATGCGCGACGGCGAATTTCCCGACGGCTCTAAGACGTTGCGCGCGAAAATCGACATAGCGTCTCCAAATTTCAATATGCGCGACCCCGTGATGTATCGTATCGTTCGCGCGACGCACCACCGCCAAGGGAACAAATGGAACGTCTATCCGATGTACGACTGGGCGCACGGACTCGAAGACTCGATCGAGGGCGTCACGCATTCGATCTGCACGCTTGAATTTGAAAATCACCGCCCTCTGTACGATTGGTTTCTTAACGAGCTGGGAATTTACCATCCGCAACAAATTGAATTTGCGCGCCTCAATTTGGGCTATACCGTGATGAGCAAGCGCAAGTTGTTGGAACTTGTCAAGAAGAATTACGTCGACGGCTGGGACGATCCGCGAATGCCGACGATTTGCGGTTTGCGTCGTCGCGGCTATACGCCGGAGTCGATCAGACTCTTCTGTAAGACGATCGGCGTTGCGAAATTCAATAGTTTCATCGACGTTACGATTTTGGAAAACGCCCTGCGCGAAGATTTGAACAAAAAAGCGACGCGTCGAATGGCGGTTTTGAATCCGATTAAGTTGATTATTGACAATTACCCGGAAGACCAACGCGAAACTCTTACGGCGATCAATAATCCCGAAAACGAAGCGGACGGAACGCGCGAAGTTTCCTTCTCGAAGACTTTGTTCATCGAGCGCGACGACTTTATGGAAGACGCGCCTAAGAAGTATTTCCGACTAACGCCCGGTAAAGAAGTTCGTTTGCGTTACGCCTATTACGTGACTTGCAAAAACTGCGTAAAGGACGCCGAAGGAAACGTCGTTGAAGTTCACTGCGATTACGATCCCGAGACGCGCGGAGGACAAAGCGCCGACGGTCGAAAAGTTCAAGGGACGATCCATTGGGTCGACGCGAATACCGCGATCGACGCCGAAGTAAGGCTTTACGACCGTCTGTTTACCGTTTCGAACCCCGACGACCCGCAAAACGCCGGCGACTACAAGGATTATTTGAATCCCGATTCGCTTAAAATTCTGCGCGGCGCCAAATTGGAATCGGCGCTTGCCGACGCTAAGTTGGAAGATAGGTTCCAATTCGAACGTATCGGATATTTTACGCTCGACAAGACGGCGACCGCAGAAAATTTGGTCTTTAATCGCACGGCGTCTTTGCGCGACGCGTGGAGTAAAGCGTCTAAGAAATAATCGCGTCGTTCTTTGAGTTCAAAGCGATTTGCGGATAGAAAGTTAAACGGACGATATGCGCGTCGTCCGTTTTTTTCTACCTTGCGCGTTCCTTACTTTACGAGTTGGAAAATCTGGAGTATAATTAAAAAAGTTCCTTAAGAAACGGAACGCGTTTCGTAGTCGGTTTTTGAGCGTCGTTTGTCGACGAACCTTTGAGTCGGACGTTAGATTGGCTTAAGTTTGAGCGTGGAAAGATGAAAATATTAGTTACGGGCGCGAAAGGTTTTGTAGGTCGAAATCTTGTCGCCGAATTAAAGAACGTCAGAGACGGAAAGGCGAAAGGCTACCCTCTCTCTTCTGCTTTGACGATTTTTGAATACGACGTCGATTCCGATCCGGCTTCTCTCGACGAGTATTGTCGCGAGGCTGATTTCGTATTTAACTTGGCGGGCGTGAACAGACCGCAAAATCCCGACGAGTTTATGAAAGGCAACTTCGGTTTTGCGTCGACCTTGCTGGAAAAACTCAAGGCGTATGGGAACCGAAATCCGATTATGATTTCTTCCTCGACGCAAGCGGCGCTTGACAATCCTTACGGGCGTTCGAAGAAAGCGGGCGAAGAGCTGATTTTCCAATACGGCGCGGAAACGGGCGCAAAGACGCTTGTCTATCGTTTTCCGAATCTCTTTGGGAAATGGTGCCGACCAAATTATAACAGCGTCGTCGCGACGTTCTGCCATAACGTCGCCAACGGTCTGCCGATCCAAGTGAACGATCCGAACGTCGAATTGACTCTTGCTTACGTCGACGACGTCGTGCGAGAATTGATCGCGGGGCTGACCGGCGACGAGCGCCGCGAGGGCGATTATTGCGTCGTTCCGACGACGCATCGCGTGAAACTCGGACGAATTGCGGAATTGATTCAATCCTTTGGCGAAATACGATCCAGTCTTTATGTTCCCGATTTATCGGACGAATTTGTAAAGAAGTTGCACGCGACGTATACGAGTTATTTGCCCGTCAAAGAGTTTAGTTATCCGCTGACGATGCATTGCGACGCGCGAGGTTCTTTTACGGAAATTTTGCGCACTTCAGACCGAGGACAATTTTCGGTAAACGTTTCTAAGCCGGGCATAACCAAAGGCGAACATTGGCATCACACGAAAAACGAAAAATTTCTCGTTGTCTCCGGCAAGGGCGTTATTCGTTTTCGCAAACCGGGCGAGACGGAAGTTTATGAATATTTCGTGAGCGGAGACAAGATGGAAGTCGTCGATATTCCCGTCGGATATACGCACAACATTGAAAACTTGGGCGATACGGACTTGGTCACCTTTATGTGGTGCAACGAATGTTTTGATCCGAACAAGCCCGACACTTACTTTTTGCCGGTCGATCCCGCGAAGGAAGGATAACGCAACAAATGAAAGTAATTACGATCGTTGGGACGCGTCCCGAAATTATCCGCCTCTCGCGCGTTATGGCGGCGTTGGACAAATATTTTGAGCATAAGATCGTTCATACGGGTCAGAATTACGACTATGAACTTAATCAGGTCTTTTTTGACGATCTTGGCGTTTCGAAACCTGCGTATTTTTTAAATTCGGCGGTCGGCACGGCGGCGGAGACCGTCGGCGCGATTATTGCGCGAGTCGACAAAGTCCTTGTCGATGAGAAGCCGGACGCCGTGTTGATTTTGGGCGACACGAACAGCTGTCTTGCCGCTTACCCCGCGAAACGTCATAAGATACCCGTGTTTCATATGGAAGCGGGCAATCGTTGTTTCGACGAGCGCGTGCCCGAAGAGATCAATCGTCGTATCGTCGACCATATTAGCGACGTCAATATGCCGTATAGTTCGATTTCTCGCGAATATCTCTTGCGCGAGGGACTGCCGCCGGAACGCGTGATCAAGACGGGAAGTCCGATGTTCGAGGTCTTGAATTATTACCGACCTCAAATCGACGCGTCGAACGTCTTGGGACGTCTGAATTTAAAGCCGCAAGATTATTTTGTGGTTAGTTCGCACCGTGAAGAAAACGTCGACGATCCGAAACAATTTGCCAAAATGGTCGAGTCCTTGAACAAATTGGCGGAAAAATTCGGGAAGAGAATTATTTTCTCGACGCATCCGCGAACGCGTAAACGAATCGACGCCAGCGGCGCTAAATTGAACGAGTTAGTCGAATTGATGAAGCCGCTTGGGTTCCACGACTACAATAAGCTACAAATTGAGTCGAAGTGCGTTTTGTCCGACAGCGGAACGATCAACGAAGAATCGTCGATTTTGAATTTCCCCGCGATCAACATTCGTCGCGCGCACGAGCGTCCCGAAGCGATGGAAGAGGGAACGACGGTAATGACCGGGTACGATTGGGATAAAATCGAGACCGCGCTCGAAATTCTCGAAACGCAAAAAAGAGGTTGCGAACGCACGTTGCGATTAGTCGCCGATTATTCTATGCCGAACGTTTCGGAAAAAGTCGCGCGTATTATTTTAGGGTACGTCGATTACGTGAATCGAGTCGTTTGGCGACGCGACTAAAAAGTAAGCGTTCACGGTAAGCCGCCGAATGAAATTCGGCGGTTGGGTTGGAACAAGGCGCGCGTCCTAATATTTGCGCTTTCAGTAATTCCAACCGCCGCGTTAAATGCGGCGGCTTACCACGCGTGTTTTCAGTGAACGCTTACGTGAAAAACGACCTTCTTTCAGCGGCGCTTGTTATATTCTATAAAACGTTATAATTCTTTCCAAGGGCGTGTTTTTCATCGTTTGATTTTGACGCGCTTTTTTTGCGTATGATCGTCGACGTCAAAAGAAAAGGGGCGCGATATGGCGGAAGACTTGGAACAATTTAACGTCGATTTGAGGCGTCTTGCGATCGTCGCGCGCAAACGTTCGTTGCACGAAACGCGCGATTTAGCGGTTCGCGTTTTTTGCAAAGAGGCGAAGAATCTGCTTTTTTATTACGTTCTGTTGGCTTTGCCCGTCTACTTGATCGATTTGGTTTTCTGGTTTTTTGTATTGAAACCTTTCGATTGGCTCTTGGATTCGTATTCGTTTGCGCCTCTTAGCGTAAACTTTGCGGTTTTTTGGACAATGACGGTCAACGCGGCGATCATATGGCTGACGATTTCCATAGAAACGGATTTTGTCGGGTCGTTGGCGACTCGCTATCTTGGCTTTTGGCTCTTTGCCAACGGAGAGAAAGTCGATCGTCGCGCCGTGTTTCGTTCGTGGCGTTCTTGTTTCTTTCGCTTGTTTTTCTTTTTAGTTTTTCCGCTGGTTCTGCGTTTCCGTCCCTATTACGCGGAGACGATTCTTTTGGAACGCGCTCCTTTTCGCAAACGTCAAGGGCAAAGTTCAATAATTCAACGCGTGCGTTACGTCGCGTTGGAAGGCGGAGCGTCGGGCTTTTTTCCCACCGAAGCGTTTTACTTGGCGCCGGGCGTCTTTTCCGGTTGCGTCTCGCTCTTCTTTCTCGTTTCTTCCTTGATTGCCGAGTCTGACCTCCGTTTTTATTTGCTTTGTTTCGTCTTCTTTCCTATTTTTATGTTCGCTTGCAAACTATACAAGGTTACGTTTAGTTTTCTGGCGTATATAAATTACCGAATTTCTTGCGAAGGCTGGGACTTGCGTTTGGCGTTTGAATCGGAAGTCGCGAAAATTAAAGAGTACGAAGCGTTCGACTCCTCGTCAAATTCCGGCGTTAGAACGCGTCGACGCGCGCGACGCGGCGAGTTAAGTCCGTTGGCGTTGGAAGACGAAGAGGAAACGACCGCCGAAGAGGGAGAAGGGAAATGAGACGTGCAACGCGCCTTTTAGTTTGTTGGACGTCGTTTGTTTGGGCGTCTTGCGATTTGTTCGCGGCGGAAGAACTCGCGACGAACGCGCAAAACAATTCGGAAACGATCGCAAGCGTCCGAGACGACGAAG
>JAZUGM010000288.1:0-8151 GCA_045641205.1 Thermoguttaceae bacterium | reverse complement strand
GACGGTTACGTCGGTTCGTTGGATCCGCGAAACGACGTCAAAACGATTCAAAGTTGGCTCAAACGTCGTCAATTAATCCAAATGGAAACCGAAAAAAAAGACGTTCCATTTGAATTAGTACGTCAAGCGATTCGTTCAATGATTCCTAATAATCCCGACGTATATTACAGTTTTCAATACGACGACGTAAGTTTGAAATACGACGACGGAACAAGGGAAAACTTTTCAAATATGAGCGACGGTTTTCGTTCGATGGTTTCGATGACGACCGATATTGCGCGACGAATTGCAATTATGAATCCGCATCTGGGAACGAAAGCGCTCGAGCAAACCAAAGGAATCGTTCTAATCGACGAACTCGATCTTTATTTGCATCCTAAATGGCAAAGACGCGTCGTATACGACCTAAAAAAAACTTTTCCGTCGTTGCAGTTTATCGTAACGTCGCACTCGCCTTTCATTTTACAATCTGCTTCGTCGGGCGAAGTAATCGACCTTGAAGCCTGTCAAGACGAACGGTATAAGTCGACCAAAAGAGCAAGCGGAAAAATATGAACGAATGAAAAAGG
The DNA here is from genome assembly GCA_045641205.1 of Thermoguttaceae bacterium. Lineage (GTDB taxonomy): Bacteria > Planctomycetota > Planctomycetia > Pirellulales > Thermoguttaceae > RUG369. The sequence goes on along the minus strand of JAZUGM010000288.1, from coordinate 7,582 downwards.
ATCGCCCCGTCTCCTTGTAACGACGGCTAATTATTATATAATTGAGTAGCGTTTTTTTGGCGTCGACGTTTAAAGCGTCGATCCTTTCGTCCTTTTTTTGCGCGTATGCGCGTTCCTTACCAACGTCTCGAGAGAGTAATGTCGGAAAAAATCTACGACGCGGTTATCGTCGGCGCCGGAATGTCCGGTTTAGCGGCCGGTATTCGTATGGCGCAATTTGATCGCAACGTCTGTATTCTTGAAAAACATAATATGATCGGCGGACTCAATTCTTTCTACCGCCGCAACGGTCGAAATTTTGACGTCGGTCTGCACGCGATGACCAATTACGCGCCCAAAGGAACGAAAAGCGGTCCGCTCTCTCGCATTATCCGCCATCTTCGTATGTCTTGGGACGAGTTCGGCTTGACGCAACAGAACGGTTCCGCGATCGCGTTTCCCGGCGTTCGCTTGAATTTTACCAACGACTTTAAACGACTCGAAACGGAAGTCGCGGAAAAATTCCCTTCGCAAATCGACGGGTTCCGCAAAATGGTCGAAGGTCTTAGCGGATACGACCAGCTCGGAATCGGCGTTGCGGGCGGTTCGGCGCGCGAATACGTTTCCAGTTTTATTTCCGATCCCTTGCTCGTCGATATGATCTTTTGTCCCCTCTTCTACTACGGGGGCGCGCGCGAACAAGATATGGAATTCGGACAGTTCTGCGTGATGTTCCGTTCGATTTTTTTGGAAGGATTTGCGCGACCTTACGACGGCGTGCGCCATATTCTGTTAAAACTTCTAAAAAAATTCAAAAATTTGGGCGGAGAACTTCGACTCAAGACGGGCGTGAGTCGTATCGAATCGCGAAGCGGCGAAGTCGACAGAATCGTACTTGACAACGGCGAGGAAATTCGCGCGAAACGCTATCTTTCTTCGGCGGGCTGGCCCGAAACGATGCGATTGTGCGGTCTGGCTCAAGCGGCGGAAGAACGTCCGGCGGGCAAATTGGGATTCGTCGAAACGATTAGCGTTTTGGACGTTCCCCCGAGTCGGTTCGGACACGACAAAACGATCGTCTTTTTCAACGATTCCGACCGTTTCTCGTATCGCAACCCGAACGCGCTGGTCGACCTGAGCAGCGGAGTCGTGTGTTCGCCCAATAATTTCGCTTACTCGCAACCTCTCGAAGAGAATATGATTCGAATTACGGCGTTGGCAAATTACGATTTATGGAAAAAATTGTCGCCCGACGAATATAAAAAAGAAAAACTGCGTTGGTACGAAAAGACGTTGGAGTCGGCGGCAAGATTCGTACCCGAGTTCAGAGGGCACGTGATCGACGTCGATATGTTCACGCCCCTCACGATTCAACGTTTCACCGGTCGCGAACGCGGCGCGATTTACGGCGCTTCCGAGAAAAAATACGACGGTTTGACGCCCCTCAAAAATCTCTTTGTCTGCGGCGCCGATCAAGGCATGGTCGGAATCGTCGGCGCGTTGGTCAGCGGGGTAGTCGTCGCGAATCGATACGCGCTTGTCGATTGATTTTTTTTGATCGATTCTTTTTTCCGATCAGAGGTAAAAATCGCAATAAAAATAAACGCGTCGTTTGAAACGGCGCGTTTTTCTTTTCAGAAAGCGTCCTCAAAAGACGCTCGCAAGTTTAATCGTTTAATTAGAGACTGGCTTTCGATTCGCCGCCGTCGCTCGTGGAGGCCGCGCGCCAAACTTCGAGGTCGACGGTCGTGCTAACGAACTTCACGGAACCGTCTACCATCGAGGCGTTGACGCCGCCGGAGTGATGACTACGCGCGGCAAAGGTCGCGCCGCCCCACCAGCCGGAGCCGTGGCAATACATCGGAGGATTGAATTCGGTCGGTTCCCACGCGGCGCGTCCGAAGTCGACTTCGTAAGTGGTGTTGGGACCAAGGAAGCAAGTAAAGCCGGCGCCGTTGCTATACATAACGGTTCCGTAGTTGCCTTGATATTTGTCTTCGTTCTTATTGATCTGAATTTCCGACATACACATCGTGTTGGAGGTACCGTCGATACATTCGGCCATCGGAACCGCTTTGTTATACTTAAAGGGCGCGTGATACGCTTTGTAAGACCCGCGGTTGTCCCAGTTGGCGACGTCGTCGTTGTGATAGTTCGACGAACCAAGATTGACGACGTAGCAAGTACGACGCATACACCACGTCTTGTTCGCGCGTTCGCCGATCGCTTGCGCTTCCGTCGGGCATTGATGCGAAGGAATCAAAAGAATACGATAGTCGTAGTTGCGCCCGTTTCCGACGCCGTAACGCCAGTCGAACGTGGAGTAAATCGCGGCTTGCTCGATATACGGAAGCGTGCGCGCATGCCAAGAAAACGTGTCTGTAAAGTTCTCGTCTTCCGCCGCCGTATCCGAACTACGACCGCCGATCTGAACGGCAAGGGGCAACTTGCCTTCGTAGGCGTCCGCGTACATCTGGCAAGCAAGAGTCAGTTGTTTAAGATTGTTCGTACATTGCATACGACGCGCCGCTTCACGAGCCGCTTGGACGGCGGGTAGAAGCAAACCGATTAAAATACCGATGATCGCGATAACGACCAACAATTCGACGAGCGTAAAGCCCGATTTTTTGCATTGCGTTTTCATAAGCGTTCCTCTAAGCTGAAAAATAAAAACGGCAAACGGCGAAAATATTCAAGTTCTTTAACTTATCACAGAAGCAGATCGACCGTTCGACGCGAAAAGTCTCTTTTGCCTAACGGAGAAAAGTTCTCAATTATTCGGCGGAATCGCCGACAAGCTCAAAATTCTGAACGTTCTTTCCTTTGACGACGGTAAACTTCAATTCGGTCTTGCTGTTATACTTTTCAGGAATCTGCTCGACCTGACGTTCGGTAACGCCGTGCGCCTTTTCGTCTTCCGTCGGATTCTCGATCGGAACTTTCTTTTGCGAACGGATCGACACGATCATTTCGCCTTCGGAGGCGCGAACTTTATAGGCGCCGTTGACGATCTCGCCGCCGACCGCCGTGCCGGGTTGACCGACCATCGGGCCCATATTGATCGTTCCGTGTTCAAGAGGCTGACCGTCGAGCGTAACCGTGCCTTCGACGGAGCAAAGACCGTCGTTTGGAGCGCAACCGACGAACGCGACCAAACAACAAAGGACGCCGATCAAAGACGTCGCGTTAATCAAATTCTTTTTCATCTTCGTTCTCTCTAATTCTCGTCCTCGCTTTTGTGAGGATAAGAAGCGACAAAAAGCATATTTCGAACGTCCGTTCCAAAACGACGTTCGTATGCTCTAATTGTAATCGGAACGGACGATTCTCACACGGACAGATTAAAGGTTTAAGGTGAATTTATTAAATAAAACAGCCGCAATAATAATAATAATAATAATAATAATAATAATAATAATAATAATAATAATATCTGTTGTATCGAGCGTATCAGATATAACAAATACGTTAATTTCAAAAGAGATCGCTTATATTGTCGCGTCGTAGAACCGCTTTTTCAAGCCGGAATATGCCAAGAAAAAAAACAAGCGTCTGCAAGTTTCTTCTTGCAAACGCTTGTTAGACGCGTTTTAACTTGTCGCGCAGACTGCTACAAAGTCCAGCCGTTCTGATAATTTGCGGCGATCAGCGCGTTTGCTTCGGGATTGTTCGGAATCGAGCAAGTCGCGGAATCGAATTCGACCGGCTTGCGACTCCGAATCGCGAGGGTTCCAAGCAAGACAAATTCCAACAGCGGCAAGGCGTCGACGAAATTCGACCCTGCGGGCTCGCCGCCTCGACATGCTTCAAGCCATTCGGCAAAAACATTGCCGCGACGGACGAGCTTTTTGGGAACGTCGGCAAATTTCTTCGCGCGCTCGGGGTCGAGAATCTGATCGTTGAACATAACGCCTTCGTCGCCGATATACAAAACGCCCTCGGAAGGCAACGAATCGCCTTGCCAATCTTTCGGCATAGGGGGGCGAATCCCGCCGTCGCTCCACACGAGCCTGACCTCGGGCAAATCGCCGCGCGCCGGAAAATCGTAAGTTACAAGACTTGACAACGGAAACGCGTCCCCGTAAAAACGAGACGTCGAAGCGACGACGCGCGAAGGCGTCCCAAGTTTCAACGCGCGATAAGGAATATTCGCCCAATGACAGCCCATATCGCCGAGCGCCCCCGTGCCGAACGCCGTCCAACCCCGGAAATTAAACGGATGAAAGACCGCCGCGCCGCCCCAATTCTGCGGCGACATTTTCGGAATGGGCGAACTTTCCGACCATTTGTCGGCAAAAGGAATCTTTGGCGCGGGCCCAAGCCACATGTCCCAATCGAATCCTTCGGGGATCGGGTCGACCCAATCGGGCAAAGAAGGCGCGCCTTGCGGCCACACCGGGCGTTCGCTCCACAAATGAACTTCGCGCACCGTTCCGATAGCGCCCGCCTCGAGCAATTCGCAGACGCGACAGCCCGTCTCGCCGGTCGCGGGGCTCGTCGTGATTTGCGTCGCGACGCCCGCTTTGCGCGTTTCTTCCACGACGGCGCGTCCTTCTTCGATCGTACGCGTCAACGGCTTGACGCAACACGTATGCTTGCCCGCGCGTAAAGCGGCTAAAGTTACGATCGCGTGCGTATGATCGGGCGTCCCGCAATAAACGCAATCGATTTTGTCTCCTTCTTTGTCGAGCGCCTCGCGAAAATCCTTATATTTGCGCGCGTCGGGAAAGAGTTTGAAGGTCTTTTCGGCGTGGTTCCAGTCGACGTCGCAAAGCGCTTCGATCTGAAAGCCCGTCGCGGAAGCGTCCTTAATGTGAGAATTGCCAATTCCGCCAACCCCGATTCCTAAAACGGTCGGCTTTTCGCTAGGCGCGACAAAGCCTTTGCCAAGCGTCGCGCGAGGAACGAGCGTCGGAACGGCGGCGACGCCAAGCGCGGTCGCGTTTAAAAAATTTCTGCGTGAAAGTTTCATCCTTTGCTTCCTTGAAAATATCAATGACAACGGAACAACGGCGTCAAGCGAAATCGTACCCTCGACGCGCTTTCAAGGCGTCCCTGATTGTAACGCCAAGCGTTTCTTTTTTCAAGACCCTTGCGACGATCCTTGTTTTAAAGAAAAAACGTCCGCGCAAGAATCGTCGCGTAAAACGAATTCTTACTCGTCGTTTTCTACGTCGTTTAAACTTTTTTCCAGTTCGATCGTCGATTTGATCGTTTGCGTTAAGCGTTGGATTCCAAAGCGTTTTAGCGCCTCGCGATATAAATCGTCTTCGTTGGGAAAATTCCCGTATTCCACTCTAACGCGTTCGACGGCGTTAAAAAATTCCCGCAAAGGAATGTCGGCAAATTTGCGACCTCCGCCCGTTCGATAAAATCGAAAAGTCGCAGGTTCGTCGTTCGAACGCCAAAACACGCGCGTTCCGTCGCTTTGCGTCGTTTGAGCGACGTCTTGCCAACAAGAATCGACAATCTTTTTGATTCGCGCGCCGGCGCCTGAAAAATTCCAAACGCCTTTAATACGCTCAAGAATTAGATTCTCGGTTATCGGTCCTTCTACCTCGACGATTTTTTTGATTAGGCTTTCAATAATAGGAAGCGTTCTTTCGTCGTAAAAATCACGATAATTATCGCGAAACGCGTCCTGATTTAAATAGTCGAGCGAAGGATACGCGCGTTTGAATTCGTCGCGAGACTCGGCTTTGACTTTCGGCTCTTCTACCTTTACGGAAGAACTGGAGTTCGGAATCTCGTAAGAGGCGTAGAACGGCACGCGCGTCGATCCGTTCATGTTCCCAAGCGAATCGAGCGACTCGTTTTGTTCCGCGTCGTTTTGTTCCGCAACGTCGTAAGATTGCGATTTTTCACGCGCGCGTTTGCGTTTCCAGTTTTCAAAAGCGTCGGCGACGTCGTCCAGTAATTTTTTCTCCGCGTTTGCACGATCATAAAACCAACGCGTCGACCAAACGCGAACGATACGCCAGCCTAAGCCTTCCAAAACGTTTTGTCGTAAAAAATCCCGATCGCGCGCCGTCGCCGACGAATGATAGGCGGCGCCGTCGCATTCTATTCCGACGACGTACTCATCCGTTCCGTCGGGCGCGACGATCGCCAAATCGATGCGATAATTCGAGCAACCAATTTGCGTTTTAACTTCGTATCCCTTGGCGCGCAAAAACTTTGCGACTTCTTCTTCGAAGGGCGATTCATAGTCGCAATCCGACCCCGACGTCGCGAGAGAAGTTAGCCGAACTCCGCCGCTTTCCGCGTAATCGAGAAATTCTTTCAAGTCGCGCACGCCGTTTCGCACGGCGGCGTTCGCCGTTAATTTAACGTCCCTTGCACGAATCGACGAAAAGACGACGTTTTCTTCCTTGGCGCGCGTAATCGCGACGTTCAAACGACGTTCGCCTCCTTCCTTGTTGATCGGACCAAAATTACCCGAAACGACGCCGCGCGCGTCTCGTCCGAAACAAATCGAAAAATACATTACGTCGCGCTCGTCGCCTTGGACGTTTTCCAAATTCTTAACGAAGACGGGCTCGTCTTTCTCCGAATCAAAAAACGGCTCTATTTCGGGTCTTTTGCGTCGTTCTTCGTCGAGCAAGTCTTCGATCGCGTTCTTTTGCGCTTCATTAAAGGTTACGATTCCGAGTGATTTCCCAGCAAACGCGGGATCGGTAAGACGTTTGACGACGGAGGCGACCAACGCGCGCGCCTCGTTAAGATTCGTTTTTGAACCGCCGCGATCATATAAACCGTTTTCGACGTAAACGAAACGAACGCCCGTATTAGACTTGTCGACGGAAGGAAACGTATAAAGACGATCCCCGTAATAGTGCGAATTACTAAAAGCGATCAATCCCTCGCGCCGACTACGATAATGCCAACGCAGTTGAATTTCCGGGATTTGCGCGGCGACGCATTCGTCCAAAATACTTTCCGGGTCGCTAACGTCGCTTAACTCGTCGTCTTCGTCCGACGCCCCGCGTTGGAAAAAGTTCGTCGGGGGGAGTTGTTTTGAGTCCCCGACGACGATTAGCCGCTCGCCGCGCGCGATCGCGCCGACCGCGTCCCAGACGGGTATTTGCGAAGCCTCGTCAAAAATAACGAAATCGTATTTGTCGCGATCAGACGGAAAATATTGCGCGACTGAAAGCGGACTCATCAACAAACAAGGCTTGAGTTTAGGAAGAAGAGTCGGGACGTCTTCCAAAATCGCGCGAACGGACTTGCGATGACGTTTCGCATTAATTTCACGGCGCAACGTTCCCAATTCGGTCTCGCGCGGCGCGTCCTCGTTCCTTCGCGTCGGCAACCCTTTTTCAAGTCTCGCGACGACAAGACGCCTTGCAAGCTCCGTATATTCTTTGTCTAAATTTTTAAAACGTTCGATCGTTCTTTCGCGATTTTCAGGTCGTTTAATAAACTCTTTTATCGCGGTCGTTTCGTCGATCGCGTCTTCGACAAACTTCTGGTAGAGAATATAACAAACGACGTCGACAATTTGAGGAATTTCGATTTTATGCGCCGTAATCGCGTCGACTAACCCTGGAAAAACAATTTCCGCCTTTGCTCTAACTTGGTTCCAGTTTATCCAAACGCG
>JAZUGM010000287.1:0-12964 GCA_045641205.1 Thermoguttaceae bacterium | reverse complement strand
GGCGAACGTCGCCGCCGACGGCGCGCAAGTCGGAACCGCCGTAACGAAGCCCGCCGCCGAACTTACGCCCGCGCCTTGGGGCAAAGAGGAGTCGATCGGCTATAAGCGTTTCGTTCAAGACCCCGTAATCGACAAATATTGCATCAAATGCCACGGCGACCCGGACAATAAGGCGTATCAGACGATCAATATGACCTATCGTCCGTCGACGCACGTTTGGCGCGGTTGGGTTCATCACCGACCGGACGACGCCAGTCCTTTCACCGAGCCTTACTTGACGTTCGTCAACGGCGCCACGCCTTGGGGCGGCGCCAAGAAACGCGACGAACATAATGTCCCCGAAAACATCGCGGGTCTGTTCATTGTGGAAGCCTACGGCGCCAACGATCCCGACAACCTCAAGACGTTGCCGCCCTACTCCGCCTATTCGCCCGTCAGCCGACTTGTTCACAACGCTTGTAGCGGCGAACATCACGACGTCAAGATCGCCAAAGAAGACGCCGAGCGCTTAATGGCGTGGGTCGACTGCAACGGTCCCTATCTTGGCGACGAGGAAGTCCGCGCGATGTACGACCCCGACAGCGTCGCGATCAATACCGCGCCGAAAATTCGTCCGCGTATTGCGACCGCGCCCGTTATTAATCGCTTCAACATTCGTCAAGACGGCGATACGAGCGCCTTCTTGCCCGAATTGAAGTTGTTGCCGAACGCCGACCCGAAATTCGATCCGAATAAGGCGGTGTACGAAGCGCAAACGAAAGAATACGAAGCGGAAAAAGCGACGATTAAAGTCGACCTTGTCGCCGCAAGTTACGGAACGGACGCCAAACGCGTCGACGTCCTCGAGAAAGTCAACAAATACTTCACGGGTACGAGACTTATTCCTCTTCCGACCAAATACAACGACGCCTTCGGCGATCCCACGCGTAACGAAAAGAAAACGTTGCGTATTGATTACCGAATCAACGGCGGCGACGTGAAACATATCACGTTCAACGAAAACGTCCGCGTTATTCTGCCAAAATAATCTCGTTTTGGAACTTTTGCGGTAATTTGAAGGAGCGCGTCGAAAAACGCGCTCTTTCTTCTTCAGCTAGACGTTCCCGACGCCGTTCCGCGACGCTTCTTTCTCAACTTTCGACCGTCTTTGATTTCGATCGACCGCAAAGCGCGCGACGACGCTCGACTCCAAAAACGTTTGATCGCTTTCTCGATTAACGGCTCGCGTTCTCTTGACGTCTGTTGCAACGCCGTCAAACTTCTTTCAGCATCTAAAGGTAGTCGTCGTATCGGCGAATCAACATAGTTCTATGGACGGTTGCGTTTCTTATCGCTTCGACGTCTGGAACCAAAGTTCACAACTACTTCTTTTACTACACGTCTTATAATCATAATACTTATTGCATTCCGCAGTTTTTAAAAAAATTAAAATGGCAAATCGATTTTGCCGACAATACGCAAGGCGCTTGATTCTTGCGGAACGGAAATTTACAATTGTTAGGAAAACGCCGACTTTTTTGCGTCGCTTTGCTTGATAAGAAATCGCTAAGGAGCGTTTTGAGTTGACGTTTTTGATAATTCAGGTAAGATAGAAAATATAATAAAGAATTCCTTCTGTTTCGGGCGTCGAAGCAGGAAGTCGTAAAAGGAAAACGTCGACGTTAAAATCGGGCGCGGTTATGACAGTTAAAAAAACACCTCTCGCTATCACGGGCATGGCTTGCCGTCTTCCGGGCGCAAAAAACGTCGAAAAATATTGGGATTTGTTAATCAACGGACGTTGCGCGATTTCGCGTATTCCCGACGACAAACTTGATCGTTCGTTGTACTACAGCCCTGAAAAGGGCGCGCTGTGTAAAACGTGCCTAGATAAAGCCGGGCTTGTCGAGTACGAATCCGTCAACGCGTCAAAATATCCCTTTCCTACCGATTACGCCAAATGGTTGGAACCGCAACATTGGGCGATATGCGCAACGGCGGCGGAAGCCTGCCGCAACGCGGGAATGGATCCTTTCGCCTTGTCTGGAACCCGCGTCGGCGTCTATCTAGGCAATAAGGTCGACAGCGCGCTTGCGCCCGATTTGAATTATTCCGTAATGATCGAAGAGACGGCGCGTTATTTGCTCGATTTGCCGAAATTCCGCGAGTTGACGGGCGAACGCGCCGAAAGCGTCGTCGACGAAATCGTGGCGGAGACGCGCGACGCGCTCCCCAAATTAAACGACAACTTTTGTCCGACGATCAGCAGTCAGCTAATGGCGGCGGCGGTGACGCGCGCGCTCAAATTGGACGGTCCGTCGATCGCGTTCGACGCGGCGTGTTCCTCTTCTCTTCACGCGTTGGCGGTCGCGGCGCGCGACTTGGCGCTCGGCAATATCGACGCGGCGATCGTCGGCGGCGTCGCGTTTTATCGTCTCTGGAATCTTACCGTTTTCTCGGCGGCTCGCGCGCTCACAACGAATAATTCCCGTCCTTTCAGCGATTTTGCCGACGGGTTCGTTTATTCCGAAGGTTACGACGCGATCGTTGTTAAGACGCTTGATCGCGCGCTTGCGGACGGCGATCCGATTCAAGCGGTCGTTCGCGGCGTCGGAGTTTCTTCGGACGGCAAAGGCAAGTCCCTCTGGGCGCCTTCGAGCGACGGACAATATAAGGCGATTATGCGCGCTTACGACGACGTTGAAGATATGGCGCGTCTCGCCTATCTTGAAGCGCACGCAACTTCGACTTCAGTCGGCGACTTAACGGAGCTTCAATCCTTGACGCGCGCTTTTGCCGGTAGGTTCCAAGACGGCGAAAAACGACCGATGGGCGCCGTCAAAGCGAATATCGGGCACACGCTCGCCTCGGCGGGCGTCGCCGGATTGATCAAGGCGATTCTCGTCCTGCAAAAAAATCTTGTTCCCCCTCAAATCAACTGCGAGCCTTTCAATACGAAAGTCGATTGGGACGCGGCGCCCTTTTACGTTCCTCGTCAAGCGACGGCTTTACCTCGCGACGTCGACGGAAAGCCGCGAATGGCGGGCGTCAACTCGTTCGGAGTGGGCGGTCTGAACGTTTATGCAGTCGTCGAAGACGCGCCCAAGCCGTCGACTAAAACGAGCGTTTCAACTTGCGAGACGCCCAAAGAACCAAAAGTCTCGAACGGCGTTTTGGAATCGGAAGAACGGCGTTCCGAAGGGCGGCAAGAAGACAAATTCGAGCCGATCGCCGTGATTGGCGCAAGCGGAATTATACCCGGCGCGCGAACGGCGGAAGAATTTGAGAAATTAATTTTTTCGGATCAAAACGTCTTTTCCAACGTTCCCAAAGAACGTTGGAACGCGGAAATATTCGTCGATCCAGGGCGTCCAAGTTCTTATCGCGCGCCTGCCGGGCGAGGCGGATTCATTCGCGACTATCAACCAAACTGGCGCAAATTCAAGATTCCGCCCAAGCAAATTGCGAACGCCGATCCTATGCAATTTATGGTTCTCGACGCGCTGGATTCCGCGCTGGTTGCGTCGGGCTACGATAAAAGAACCTTTGACCGCGATCGCGTCGGCGTGGTCGTCGCCTCTTCCTTTGCGTTTGATTTCGAATTGGAATTGAACGTAGGTTTTCGGACGCCCTCGTTTCAGAAAACGTTCAAAGAAGCGCTGTTACGGCGCGGCTTTTGCGACGCGCGACTCCTCGACGAACTTTGCGACGAATATTTTGAAGAATTTTGCAAGCATAAACCGGCGGTTCTCGACGAGACCGGAGGTTTCACCGCAAGTTCGTTGGCGAGCCGTTTGACGAAGGCGTTCGATCTCTCCGGCGGCGCGACGGCGCTCGAGGCGGGCGGAGTCGGCGCTCTTGCCGCGTTTGCTACGGCGATGAACGTTCTTCGCACGAGCGACGCCGATCTAATGTTCGTCGCGGCGTGCAGTAGAGCGCTAGCCGCCCCGACTTTCATTAAAATGGGTCTGTGCGATCGTTTAGCCGACGGTCAAAACGTTCGGGCGCCATTCGACGCGCGCGGCGGTAAAACGGTTCCAAGCGAAGGCGTCGGCGTCTTCGTGCTGAAGCGTCTCTCCGACGCGTTGCGCGACGGCGACCCTATTCAATTCGTTTTGCGCGGCGTCGGTTTTTCTTCCGTTTCCCCGAAGGCGCCGCGCGCCGAAATTTCCGACGCGTTCGAACGCGCGATTAGTCGCGCGTGGGCGCAGACAAGTTTCAAGCCGAACGAACTTTCGACGATCGAGCTTGCCGTCGCCGATTCGGAAACCTCCCTCGCCGAACTTGACGCGTGCGCTAAGATTTTTCCAGCAGAAGGCGCGCGTAAAGTCGCGCTTGGTTCGATCGAACCGCAATTTGGCGATATGTCCTCCGCGTCGGGCGCCGTCGCGACGCTCAAGGCGGCGACGGAACTTGCCAAGGGACGCGCGCCCAAGCTCGTCGGTTATTCCGCGCCCAAAGATTCGGCGATCGACGCATTGAGAAAATTTGCCGACCCCGCTCAAGAAACGACGCTCAAACAAGCGTCCAACGGCTCCTTCCTCGCGAATGTAAATTCTTGGGATCCGTGCGGCTTCGCCGGTTGTCTCGTCGTCGAACGTCGCGTCGACGGGCGTTACGAATTCGCGCCGAAACTTGAAGAAAAATCGAAGGGCGTTCCTTGCGCGTCGAAAGAAGAAAAGCCGTTGAGCGATCCTTGGCGTCTCGTAAGGTTCGGAGCGTCGACAAAGCAAGAATTAGCGCAAGCCTTGCGCGAAGGGCGCGACTTGAAACGTCCGTTCGTTTCGACGGAAATTGAACGCGCCGTCGTCGTGGTTCCAAACGACGGTTCCGAGAACGAACAAGAGATTCGTGAAAGGCTAGAAAACGCGGCAAAACAACTAGAAACGCGCGAAAAGGAATCGGAAATCGTCCAAGCGTTGGAACGACTCGGAATCGTTTATGCGCAAAAGTCGAAAAAACTCGGTAAAATCGCTTTTATGTTCTCCGGACAAGGGTCGCAATATCCGTCGATGTTGCAAGATTTGATCCAGACGTTCGAGCCCGCGAAAGTCGCTCTTAAAGAATTAGACGAAACGTTGCGCAAACTCGGAGAACCGACCTTTGAGGAACTTACCGTCGGCGGTTCTAAGGCGCTTGGCGTCGACGTTTTTAGAACGCAACTGTCTTTGCTTTGCGCCGACTGGATCGTATTTCGTTCGTTGCAATCTTTAGGAATTCGACCCGACGTAGTCGCCGGACACAGTTTCGGCGAATTTCCCGCGCTAGTCGCGTCCGGCGCTTGGACGCTGGCGCAAGGCGTTCAGGCGACGCGCGTTCGTTGCGAGGCGATCGTCGAATGCGACGACGTCAAGGGAACGATGACGTCGACGAACGCCGACGGAGCGACCGCCAAGCGAATTTGCGAATTGTTCCCCGGTCAAGCGTTCGCGGCAAATTTCAACGCTCCGACGCAAACGGTCGTCGGAGCCTACAAAGAGGTGTTGCCGGAACTCGAAAAGAAATTGCAGGAAGAAAAATTCCTTGCTAAAACGATTCCTGTTCCCCGTCCCTTCCATACGCCGTTGATGGCGCCCGTCCGCCCCCTGTTGGAAAAACGATTAGTCGCCGTAAGACCGCGCGCGCCGCAAACGCCCTTCGTCAGTAGTGTGACGAATCGTCCGACGAGCGAGCCGGATGAAATTCTCCAGAATCTTGCCAAACAAATGACCGCGCCGATCGATTATATCGGTTTGACGCGTTTTCTCGTCGAAAAAAACGACGTGGAACTGCTGGTCGAGTCGGGTCCTAAACGCGTTTTGACAGGTTTGCATCAAAAGATCATTCGCGCGGAACTTGCGGAGAATCCGAATTCGAAATTCGCGTCGACGCGCTGTTTTGCGCCCGACGCGCCCGGTCGCGAAAACGGACTGGGGTTTTATCAACTGCGCGCCTTGTGCGAAGCGCGCGGATATTTTGACGCGGATTCTAAGACCGACGTCCTAAAAGAACAAGGAAAGGCGGAAGAAATGCGCGACATAACGTCTCTTCGTCGAAACATAATCCGTGAAACGTTGATAGAACGCGCCGATCGACTCGAATTGAACGAGATCGTCGCTTCTCAAAGCGCGCTTGAAAGCGCCGACGTCGAAGCGAAGCGTCAAATTCTCGCATTGGCGACGATCTTGAAAATAGCGCCCGAAGCGCTTGCCGCGTGGCTCTTCGAAGTATGCGACGGCGATTTGACTCGTCGCGATTTAGCGGCGGTCGCGCTCGACGCCGCCGACGCGTGGAGCGATCCGTTGCAAAAGGTCGCGGATTCCGTCGCGCGCGCCTTTGCCAAATCGCAACCGCGCGCCGTCGCAAAAGACAAGGGGTTGTATTTGTCGCCCGTCGAATTTTACGACGCGATGAAAAAAGGCGAGCCGGACGCGACGTTCCCTAATCAGAAATATCGTCGATTCCGCGTTTGTCTCGTGCCTCGCGAGTTTCCCGCGCTTGATCGCGATGCGTTCGAAATTCCCGGCGCGGCGTTGATTTACGGTCTTAATGCGACTTCGAAGGCGTTGGCGAAACGCTTGATTGAAAAAGGTTGCGACGCGACGATCCTACCCTGTTCCGGCAGTCCGGAAGAAGACGCGCGTCTTGCGTCTGAAATTTGCGAGCAAGTCAAGACGCAAACGCTCTTCCTTTTCGCGTCGCACGACGAGGCGCTGTTGAGCGCGCCCGACGACGCGCGAGAAGCTAGGCGCGCCGTCGCGCTCGGTTCGTTCTTCGTAACGCAAAGTTGGCTGGCGCCGGTCGCGGCGCGCGGCGAGTTGAGTTCCGCGCGGCTCCTCGCCTCTACGGCGTCCGGGGGCGGCTTTGGATTCGACGCGCCTTCCGACGCGGTTGAAGTCGGCGCGCTCGCCGGTCTCGTAAAATCGTTGTTCTATGAAATCGGCGCGCAAACTGAATTCGCGTTTCGAGCGCAGATCGTCGACTTCTCCAAAACGGTTTCTCCGGAATACAAGTCGGAACGCGTCTTCGACGTAATGACCGCCGACGTTCCGTTCGAAATCGAAACGGGCTTTATCGAAGGACGCCGCGTTCTCGTTCGTCCTCTCCCCATTCGCGCGAAAGAAGCGGAAGAATCGCAAAAAACGCGTCCAAGCGGTCTGTGGGTCGTAACCGGAGGCGGACGCGGAGTCACGGCGTTTCTCGCGCGCGAAATAGCGAAACGCTACGGTCTGAAATTGGCGCTCGTCGGAAGTTCGCCCGCTCCGAACGTTCCCAAAGAATGGGTCGCTCTCGACGACGCGGGACTGAAGATTTTACGCAATAGGGTAATGCGCGAGGCGACTCTTGGCGGCGTAAGTTCTCGCACGGCGTGGAACGACGTCAAACGCGCGATAGGCTTGGCGAAATCGCTTGAAGAATTCGCGCGCGAGGGCGTCGAGGCCGATTACTATTCGTGCGACGTAACCGACGGCGCGACGCTCGCCGCGACGCTCGAACAAATTCGACGCGACAATCCGACGACGCCGATTTCCGGCGTTTTCCACGGAGCCGGCATAGAAATATCCGCCGCGTTCCTCAAAAAGAACCGCCAAAACGTCGCGAAAACGTTCGACATTAAGACGGAAGGCGCGCGCAATCTGATCGAGTCGACTCAAAAGGATCCTTTGCGTTGGTTCCTTGCGATGGGTTCGATGGCGGGTCGATTCGGCGGAATCGGGCAGTCCGATTATTCCTGCGCCAACGACTGTATGGCTAAGATTCTCGACAATCTCCGCGCCAAACGCCCGGAATGTCGCGCTTCCCTCTTCCATTGGGGACCATGGGACGAGTTGGGAATGGCGGTTCGTCCTGAAACGGCGTCTTCGATCGTAATGAAAACGTTCACGTACTTGCCTCCGAAAGAAGGTCTTAACTACGTCTTGGAGGAACTCGAAAGCGATCCGTCCGAGCCGGTCGAAAAGGCGCTCGCGCCCTACGAATTTGTGAAGCCGTTCTATGCGCTTTCGACGCATATTCCTACGGAAGCCGAACGTCAAGCGGCTTGCAAATCGACGTCGACGACAAAAGAAGCGGAAAACGTCGACGTCAAAGCGCCGATCGAATCCGTCGCGAAAACGGAGACGGAAACGGACGTCGACGCGACGCTTCAGGAAAAATTCCCGATCGTCGAAAAACTCCTCGTTCATGACGACGAGACCGGTTATATTGAAGCGCAAGCGACGTTGCTCCCCGCTTCCGATCCGTTCCTACTCGACCATCGCTTAAGGGATCGTCCGTTCCTACCGGCGGTAATTTCGATGGAAACCTTCTGCGAAGCGTTCGCCGCCGCCTATCCCGATCGCAAAGTCGCGACGATCGCCAATTTGACCTTCAAAAACGGTCTAGGCTTCCCGACCGACGCGCCTAAGAAGATAAAAATTAAGGCGCAACGTCTCGAATCGTTCGACGACGTGTGGAATATGACTCTTTGCGCCGACTATTACAATTCAAAAGGCGTTCTTGTCGCGCCCGACTGCGTTTACTCGCAATGCGTCGTTAAGACGGTCGAGCGTTCCTATCCGATCGGGGAAGTCGTCGACGGTATTTTGAGAACGCCCGCCTTCGATTGGATTAAAAAAACAACGACGCCGATTAATAACGTCAGGGTCGAATATCGTCCGAAAGGCTCGACCTTCTGGCACGGGGAATCGTTGCGTCAGCTCCAAACTTGCGCCGTTTACGATTCGCCCTGCGGACGCGTCGCTTCCGGCGAGGTAGGCGTTCTTCCGATCAAAGATTTCGCGGGCGCGCGCGAAGGCGAGTGGCTTGTTCCAGCGGCAAGCGTCGACGCGTGCCTGTACCTATGCGGAGTCTATCGATTTGCCGAGCGCGGCAAGCAGGCAAGCGTGCCTCTTTCGTTCGGAAGCGTCACTTTCGCGCGGACGCCGCGCCAAGGAGAACGTTGCCGAGCGGTCTGTCGCGCGCTTGGCGAAGGCGACGACGCGCCCCTGCGATTCGTCCTCCTCGGCGAAGACGAACGCGCGTTGTTGGTCGTCGACGGTTATCGAACTTTCGCGTTGCATTTTCCACAAAAATGACAAATGATAAATTCCGCGAAGACGTCGCCTAAACGCGACTTATAACAAAACGCAAGAAAACGGCGCTTTGTCGCGCAAGCGACGGCGACTTTCCATACGAGCTTTTAAGGAGAACGATTCGTAATGATTATTGATTTATCGGGCAAAGTCGCCCTTGTGTCGGGCGCGTCGAGAGGCGTGGGACGCGCGACCGCGTTGCGTCTTGCGGAATCGGGCGCCGACGTCGTCGTCAATTACGTTTCGTCGCGTAAAAACGCGGAAGAAGTCGCGCGTCAAATCGCGTCGTTAGGGCGACGCGCGTGGGTCGTCAAGGCCGACGTTGCTGAAAAAGACGACGTGGATTCGATGTTGGAATTCGTCGCTTCGGAAATCGGTCGACTCGATATTCTCGTAAGTAACGCCGCGTCGGGCGGATTCCGACCCCTGCTCGACGCCAACGCCAACAATTTCAACGCGACGTTTAACATCAACGTCGCCGCGTTTTTATGGCTCGTTCAAGCGTCGACTCCTCTACTGTCTCGAAACGAAGGTCGGGGAAAGATCGTAACGATCGCCAGTCACGGCGTGACGCACGCAATTCCGAATTACGGACTGATCGGGGCGTCGAAGGCGGCGCTCGAAGCGGTCGTTCGTCATCTCACGCTCGAAATCGGCGATAAGATCAACGTGAACGTCGTTCGCGCCGGTCTAATTAAGACGGATTCGACGTTGCGTCTGCCCGGTTCCGCGCAGATGTTCGAAAAACAGATCGAACGCACGCAAGTTGGAAATCGCGTTCTTCAGCCTGAAGACGTCGCGGACGCGGTGTTGTTCCTTTGTTCCTCGATGAGCGATATGATTCAAGGCGCGTCGCTTCTCGTCGACGGCGGCGGCGGATTCCGCGCGATGTGAAAACGTTCTTCCTTGCAAGCGATTCGTCCCTAAATTTACGCGTCCTTTGCACGCGACGTTCCTAAAGTGCGATTATGCGAAATTATACGTTAATCACCGGCGCGACCGGTCTGCTTGGAGCTTATCTCCTCCGCAATTTTCTGATTTGCGACGTTCCGTGCGCCGTTCTAGTACGTTCGACGCGTTTTGCGTCGGCGCGCCAAAGGGTGGAGTCGATCCTTGCGCGTTGGGAAAAGGCGATCGGTCGAGTCTTGCCAAGACCGGTTGTGTTGGAAGGTTCGCTCTCGGAAAATTTGGGACTGGACGCCGAAAAGACGGACTGGGTTCGTCGGCGTTGCGCGCGACTCGTACACAACGCGGCAAGTCTCGCGTTTGAACGCATACCCGAAACGAACGAGCCGTATCGTTCGAACGTCGACGGTACTCGTTACGCGGTCGAATTCGCGTTAAAGTGCGGGATACCTCAATTCCACCACGTCTCGACCGCCTACGTCTGCGGCTTGCGCGACGGCGTTTGTTACGAATCGGAACTTGACGTCGGTCAAGACTGGGGCAACGATTACGAACGCGCGAAAGTCGCCGCTGAAAAAATCGTTCGTTCCGCGCCGTTTGCGGAACCGCCGACTTTTTATCGACCCGGCATTATTACCGGAGACTCGGTAACGGGCTATACGTCGACCTACCACGGGTTCTATACGCCGCTAAAAGTAGTCGCTCCGATCCAGTTGAACTATGGATTCAAGATTCCGTTCGAATCCCTTTTCCAGATATTGGGTATGGAAGGTTACGAGCGCAAGAACTTTACGCCCGTCGAATGGATCGGTCAAGCGATCGTCGCGCTTGCCAATAATCCGCGCAACGTCGGCAAAACGTTCCATCTCACGCCGCGCGAGCGCGTTACGGTCGGACGTATGTACGAAATATTTTCCAAATCGATTCGCAAACGCTTGGCGCAAAAGGACGCGTCTGAAGCGGCGGCGCGTCGTAAGGCGACGGTCAGACCTGAAGTTCTGGAAGCCACGCTTTCGAGCATACGCGATCAAATGGGCGTTTATCGTTCCTACTGGCGCGACGATCCCGTTTTCGACCTCTCAAACACTAACGAGGCGTTGCCCAATTTGCCTTGTCCCGAAATGAACGAAGACGTCTTGACGCGCTTGACTGAATTCGCGCTCGACGCCAATTTCGGCTGGCCCAAGCCGAAACCGCTCTACCCGGAAGCGTTTGCCGACGATTTCTTTGTCGTCAAGCCGACTTTCCGAGCGACCGAACGCCCTTCTTTCGTCGCCTCGTTGGAAGTGCGCGGAGTCGGCGGAGGCGCTTGGTCCGCTACAATTCGCAACGGACGAGTCGAAGCCTTTGAAGAAGGACTCGACCCCGACGCGGACGCAAAGCTCACGACAAACGCGCGAACGTTCGCTTACGTTCGTTTCGGTCAAGCGACGCCGGAACAGGCGCTCGCAAGCGGCGCGATATTGTGGGAAGCGCGCGACGCAAAAGCCTTGCCGTCCGAAAACGCGGCGCGCTTTTTAGCCTACGCGACGCGTCGATAAGACGACGTCCCACGAACCGACAAACAATTCAAGAGAAAGACGAATCAATGACGAATCGATTTGAGGCGCAAGTTCCCGTCGCGATCGTCGGAATGGCGACGCGTCTTCCCGGCGCCGACGACGCGGCGGAATTTTGGAGGGAACTCGTCGAAGGTCGTTCCGCCTGCGCTAAGATTCCAGACGAGCGATTTGACAGACGCGCGCTCTACGACCCGAAAGTCGGAACGCCCGGACGTTCTTATACGGACTTGGCGGCTCTTGTCGATTATTCTCGTCTTCGTCCTGAATCGACGGGGCTTTCCGTCGACGAAATACGACGCGCCGAACCCGCGCATTTGGCGTTTTGTCAAACGGCGGTCGAAGCTGTTCGCGACGCGGGTTATTCTCGAGACGCGTTGCGCGGTCAAAATTTCGGCGTGTACGTCGGCGGCGCGACGGGCTCGCTTCTTTCCTCGAATTTGACTTACGGTTACGTCTTCCCGCAACAGGCGGAACTTCTTTACGATTTGCCCGCGTTAGACGGACTAGCGCGTAAGGAAAAGGAACGACTTGTCGCTAAGTTGATCGAAGACGTCCGCGCGCAATGCCCGCGTCGAACGAACGATTTCAACCCGGACGCGACGCCGGGACGATACGCCTCTCTAACGGCGGATGCGCTCGGCTTGGTCGGACCTCAAGCGACGTTCAATTCCGCGTGCGCGTCCTCGTTGCAGGCGTTGGCGCACGCTGTCAAATCGATTTGGCTCGGTCGAATCGACGGCGCGCTCGTCGGAGGCGCCTCTTATTTTACGTCGAACACGCTCGTATTGTTTTCCGCCGCGCGTTCGTTGACGGCAAAAGAGTCTTGTCCCTTTACGTCGACGGCGGACGGTTTGATCGTCGGCGAAGGATACGTCGCGTTCCTGCTCAAACGACTCGACAAGGCGTTGCTCGAAGGAGATCGTATTCTCGCGGTAATTCCGTCGGTCGGAATATCGAGCGACGGTCGCGGCAAAAGTCTTTGGGCGCCTCGAAAAGAAGGACAAATCGAAGCGATCCGGCGCGCTTACGAAAACGGAACCGATTATAATCTTTTACAGTACGTGGAAGCGCACGCGACGTCGACGAAAGTCGGCGACGTTTGCGAGCTTGAATCGTTGCAGGAAGTCTTCGGCGCGGCGTTTGCCGGACGGAAAGTTCCGATCGGAAGCGTCAAGCGCAATATAGGGCACGCGCTTGAAGCGGCTGGCGCTTCCGGGCTGGCGAAGTTGATCCTCGCGCTGAAACACGAAACGATCCCGCCCGCCGTTGAAAAGGGTCGCGTTCTCAATCCGAATTTTGACTGGGATAGTTCGCCCTTCTTCCCCCCGACGGAGGCGACGCCTTGGAAAAAGCGCGACGACGGACTTCCGCGTCGCGGCGCCGTTGAAGCGTTCGGCATCGGAGGTCTTAACGCGCACGTCGTGGTCGGCGCGGTCGGGGTGGCGGATCCCCAAGAGTTGGAAA
>JAZUGM010000286.1:0-5293 GCA_045641205.1 Thermoguttaceae bacterium | reverse complement strand
AACGCTTTCGAAAATTGAGTCCGACCTATGAAAAGTCAACAACTTCCTTCGAGGCGTTATTGAAATTGGCGGCTGCTATGATCACTCTTAACAAAGTTGTGGATATTTACTCATAAAGTTATTTTCGGATAAGCCCTTAGTTCCGTAGCGATTCGTCCGTTGAGAGTCGCTTTTGATAATTGGGCTATTAGGGAGCAATATGTTCGCGCGATTTATTACGCAAGTAAATACGAAATATCAACTTGTTCGAATTACTTGTTATACAACTTCAAAGACGAACCGATCGACTTGTATAATCGTTTATTGTTGAACGTTGATTTAAGTATGGAATTGGGGATCAATATTTATTCGTTCCCAATGAAATATCACCCAATTACCGACCCTAAATTTTTTTCAAACCGAGATTATTTGGGAGAAAAATGGAGTCGTAAGGAAATTCGAACGATACAGGTAATTCTTAACGCGACAAGAGGCAAAGTTGGAAATTCCCGTCCTTTCTTTTTTGCCGCTTTTGGAAAAGATCAAAATTTGTTCCTTGAATTACTTAGAATGCCCGAAGCGTTCATATTAAAGCGATATGACGCCATAGCTACAGGTCTTACTAATGATTGGCGAGAATCATACCAAAAAATTGAATTTTCAGAACGACGTCTTGTTGATGCTATCGTAAAGTCCAACAATTTTAAAGATACCGAATCTTGGAACAAATTTTCTCCTTCTGCGCAACGTTATTTGAAATTTTATCTGTATGATAAAGATCAAGTTCCAACAGCCAGTGAAAATGAGAAGAATAAAATAAGAGACAATTTTATTGCGAGTTGTCCAACTGAAATATCTCCCACCTGTCAAGAATTGATTGATAAGATTAAGAGCGAGTAGCGCTTGCCCTATTTTTACTTTCGTTGGAAATCAACGCACCGTTAGGAAGTCTGGCGTCTTTTTGCGAGCGGAGTCCATAAAAAAGGCGCGACCCGAACAAACGGCGAGTCGCGCCTTTTTTCTTATTTCTTTAGCCGAATCAGACGATTGCTACTTCCAGTAATGGACGTATAACATAATCGTAAGAACGACGACGATCAACCCGAAGAGTACGGAACCTTTCGAGAAGCAGACGAACTTGGACCATTTTTCGGTCGAAGTCGCTTGCTTGCGTTGCGGCAACAGAACGGCTTGTTCAAGCGTAAAGTTCTTTTCCGCCAGTTTGGCTTCGAACGCTTGTTGATCGCGGAAGATTTTTTGATCGTTCTTGACGAGTTCGTCGACAAACGCTTTCAATTCTTCGTGTCGTTCGACGGGAAGACCCGCTTCGACAAGCGCTTCGACGAGTTTGGCGTCAAGTTCTTCTTCCGTCAAGTGTTCGGGGGTCGGTTGCGCAAAGGCTTCTTTACGCGGCATAACGACGCGTAAAATAACGGCGATCGCGATCAAGACGCCGAAAGTGACCGCCATACGATTCAGGAAGTCGATACCGGGCGCGAATTTCGCTAGCGCGGCGTAGAGAATCGGACAACCTAGCAGGGCGATAACGCCGTAACAGTTGGGCGCTTTTTTCATCCAGAATCCAACGACGAACGCGGCGAAGATTCCCGGCGAGATGTAGCCTTGGAACTCTTGAATCGCGGTGAAAACGCCGCGATACTTGGGATTCGCCCAAATCGGCGCGACGATGCAACCGATCAAAACGAAAATCACGACGGCGACGCGTCCAATTAAGACGAGCTTGCGCTGATGTTTCTTGTAGAAATCGGAGTCTTCCTTCGAAATCTTCTTGAACTTTCTACGCTGTTCGGCGATGGCTTCGGCGCGCGCTTTAGTCGGTCCGTTTACGCAATATTCGTTGTAAATATCCATCGTGAAAATAGTCGAGGCGGCGTTTAACATAGCGGCGACGCTGGAGACGATGGCGCCAAGAAGCGCGGCGAGCATAAAGCCCTTGAATCCGCCCGATGGAACGACGCGCGCCATCAAGAGCGGGAAGGCGCGGTCAGGGTCGCAACCGCTGATCGTCGATTCGCTGAACTTACATTTCGTCATAACGGCGGGCGACTTTTTGAGCAGACCTAATTCTTGTTCCAGACGGTCGGCGACTTCCATTTTGTCGTTGTCGATAACTGGAACTTCAATTCCAGCGGCTTTCGCGTCGTATTCGAGAATCGCTTGCGCTTTTTCAGGGTAGTCTTTAGCGTAACTGCGATTGAACGAGAAAAGCGGCAGATCGGCCGTCGGAGCGTCTTTTTGCGACTCGAACCGTTGAATTTCGTCCTTCGAACTTTCAAGCGCGGAGTTTTTCATATCGGCATGATACAAATTAAAGGCGATCATACCGGGGAAAATAACGATAAATGGTATCAACAGCTTCATATACGCGGCGAAAACCAATCCTTTTTGACCTTCTCCAAGGGTTTTCGCGCCGAGAGTTCTTTGTATAATATATTGATTAATGCCCCAATAATACATATTGGGAATCCATATTGCAAATATGAGCGCCGTACACGGTAGAATTAAATCCCAACTTGGCAAGTTCATACGCAATTTTGAATCGTTTAATAGGTCGAAACGTTCCCAAGCGCCGGCCGAAGTAATCTTTTCGGTCAATTCTTGCGCGGTTCCTTGGTCGACGGCAAGGCTTCCGACTAATACTGACGGATCGGCGACGCCGAGCTTTTGCAAGGCGAAATAAAGGACGACCGCGCCCGCGACGATTAACGCCGAACCTTGAAGCAAGTCGGCGTAAGCGCACGCTTTCAGCCCGCCGGCAAAAATGTAGACGGCGGCGATAATTCCGATAACCCAGCAGAAAAACTGCAGATTTAAGGCGAGTCCTCCGACTTCGGCTCCGTCAAAGAAGACGGCGTAAGCCTTAGCGCCTGCGTATGTTACGACCGTTATGTTTACCACGCACAGCATAACCATCATCATGATCGACATAATGGTTCGCGAGGCTTTATTGTAACGATTTTGGAGATATTCCGGAATCGTGTAAATACCGGCTCGAAGGAACTTCGGTAGGAAGAAGAACGCGACGAGAACGAGTGAAACGGCGGCGATCCATTCGTATGAGGCGACCGCGAGCCCGATATAGTCGGCGCCTTGTCCCGACATACCGATCATCTGTTCCGCCGAAATGTTGGCGGCGATCAAACTAAATCCGATTAAAAACCAATTTAGGCTTCTTCCTCCGAGGAAGTAATCTTCAGGACCGGAGCCCGAACCGCGACTCATAAAGAACGCGACAAAAATAACCGCCGCTATGAAGGCGAAGAAGACGAACACGTCGCCCGCTCCTCCAAGCGCGTTGGCGGCAAAAAGAGTTGAGAACATAATATTCCCTTTTTCTATTGTTTCTATAAACGAAAAATAGCCGAACAACTTGCGTAAAGACGAACCTTTGCGCTATTTTGACAAAGATTCGCCATAATTCACGTCGTTTGGTTCGGCTATGCGTTCAAAAAACCTAAAATCCGCGTCAAGCGCGGACTTTAGGACGAAAAGAACCGATCGTCAAAGTCTAACGACTTTATTATTTGTTTATTATTTGCTCAAGAATAAGAAGCAACCTCGTTTATTTCCGACCAAGACGTCGGGGACGTTGTCGCCGTTAATATCTTTCGCAACGACTTGCGTTCCGACTCCGGAATTGTCGTCGATAACGTGAGGCGCGAAGGAGACGGCGCCGTTTTCTCCGCGCTTCGTTTCCCACCAAATCAGATAGGGAGTATCATTCGCGGCGACGTCGCCCTTGGAGCCGTGCGCCCACCAACGTTTGCCGGTAACGACGTCCATTACGCCGTCTTTATTGAAGTCGCCAAGTTCCATAGCGTGCAACTGACTGACTTTCGGGAAGAAATTTTCTTCGGGTTGTTCGGGGATCATCCAGATAGGATCAAAGGAGATTTCGCCGTTTTCGGCGCGCTTTTGAATCCAGCAAACGAGCCCGTAAAGATGACAGTTCCACGCGGTGAAAACGTCGTTTAGACCGTCGCCGTTGAAGTCGTAAACGAGAATATTCGAGGCCCAGAAGGCGAATTTAAATTCGTGGAATTTCCAAGGGGTCGCGTTAATGTCTTCGGGCTGTTCCCACCAACCGTCCATTTCGATCAGGTCGGCTCGACCGTCGCCGTTAATGTCGCCGCTGCCGTTGCCGTGGAAGTAACGTTGATATTTCTCGTTTTCGTTCGAAATCGCGACGAACTTCCAAGGTTCCGCGACGTCTTTATCGCGATTAGGAATCGCGAATCCGTACCAATTGTTGCGATTGAAGAGAAGCTCGTTCTTTCCGTCGCCATTAATGTCGGTCCACGCTTGCGACTCGTTGCCCAGTTCGATCGTGGAAAGATATCCTTTCCACATACCGTCTTTATTTTGGGAGTTTTGATACCAATATCCGGTCGTTCCGGGGTGCGGACAAATAATAATATCGTCCCAGCCGTCGCCGTCGATATCGTCGGTGAAGTTGACGAAAGAATTTGAATAGCCCTCGGGGTCGTAGGAATCTTCGCCCGCCATAAACTGATGTTCGACTTTGAATTCCGGACCTTCGTACCAGATATGCCCCGAGGCGACGTCCATAGCGCCGTCTTTATTGAAGTCGCCAAAAGTCGCGCCTTCGCTTCGGAACTTGTCGCAAATGGTAATTTTCTGCCATTTGGGCTCTTTGCTCTGTTGCGCGTCGTCGGCGCAAGCGTAACCGACCAAACCAAACGTCAAGGCGCACAGCCCCCAACGTAAAATAGAACTATTCATTATCGTCCCCTATTGCTTATTACAACGAGTCGTCGACGCGTCGCGCGCGTTTTGCGCGACGCTCCAACATAATTAAAACAGATAAAACTGTGAATTACAAGAGTCGGCTTGAAAAAAATGCAAAAAAAAGAAAAGAAACGTCCGTTTAGGCGGACGCATCTATTTTGTCGACCAAAGTTCGATCGGGGGTCCGTCAGGATAATCTTGTCGAATCGACCGTCGCGAACGGATAAGGCTCTTGTTTCGGGGCTCTTGCGTACTTGACGTCGGGCGTTCCGAACAAGAGAACGATTTTAATTTCAAAGGCGTCGGGAATATTGAGCGCTTTCGACAGTTCCGGCGCGGCGTGAAACAAGTCGGTCGGCAAACCTGCCCAACAGGTTCCCAGACCGAACGAATTCGCCAATAATTCGAACTGCGCGGCGGCGATATACGGGTCGATATCCGCGCCCCTCGCTTCGGGCGCGCAGGCGATCGCGACGAAATGGGGCGGGGTTCGAAAGAAGACGTCGACGCCGGCGCGAATTTGCGGAACGAACGTCGCGAATCG
>JAZUGM010000285.1:0-7354 GCA_045641205.1 Thermoguttaceae bacterium | reverse complement strand
GTTCTCGACGACGCCGACTGGGTTAAGATCGTCGACTCGTTAAAAGCAAAGCGCGCGGACGAGTTTAACGTCGTCGTCGTTCGTTGGGAAGACGACGCGTTCGACAAGTTGCGCGACGCGGCGCCCTATTGCGCGTGTTTCGTCGTCAAGCCGGAAGAAGCGACGAAAGAGCGCCTCGCGCAGATTTGGCAAGGAACGCGCGCTTTGGACGACGACCCTTACGGCGACGTCCTCTGGGGAATTATTACGGGCTTCGACGCAAACGACGCGCTTCGTCTTACGCAAACGCAAGATATGCAAGTCGAACGCGTTTGCGGCGGCACGCCCGTCGATATGACTTATTTTAAGTCGGGCGTCACTTTCGACGAAGGCGTCAAGAATCGTTGGCGCGTCAAAGAAGAAGGCAAAGAAATCGTAGAACGCAACGACGCCCCCGACGACACGACTCGCGCTATCGCGGAAGCGCTCGACGGCGCCCAGCTTTTCGTAACGTCCGGGCACGCGTCCGAACGGAACTGGAGCATCGGCTACTCGTATAAAAACGGGTTCTTCGTCGCCAAAAACGGCGATTTGCTCGGCGTTCCTTCCAACGACAAGCCGTTTTCAATCAAAGCGAGCGGCTCCAAAGTTTACCTTGCGTCCGGCAACTGCCTAATGGGACATATTGACAAACCCGACTGTATGGCGCTCGCGATGATTCGAAACGCTACCGTCGACACGCTCGTCGGATACGTCGTACCGAGCTGGTTCGGATTTATGGGTTGGGGCGTTCAAGAATATTATATTAGTCAGCCCGGTCGTTTTACTGCGGCGGAAGCGTTCTTCGCCAATAATCAAGCGGCGCTTTATCTTTTAGAGAAAAACAAAGCGGCGCAAGAAGCGAACGCGCCGGAATCTCAACAATTCTCGCCGCGTTTCGTCGAAGGACTGAAATATGATCGCGACGTCGTGGTTCTATACGGCGATCCCGCGTGGCGCAACGCGTTGGCGGTTCAAGATTCCGGGTGGAAACAAGAACTAACGCAAGAACAAAACGCCGACGGCGAGACGGTCTGGACGTTGACGATTTCGCCCTTGCGCGGCGACAAATCCTATTCGCTCGTCGATCCAAAGGACGTCGAACGCGCCGGGCGCCCGTTCTTCCAGTTCCTTCCTCGTCGCGTCGCCGACGTTAAGATTTTGGAAGGCGAGGAATTCCAGCCCGTAATTACGGAAAATTTCGTAATGATTCCGAAATTCAACCCAATTCCGAAAGACAAGCCGTTCGTCGTTAAGTTCTCAAGTAAGTAATCGGTCTAAAAAACCAAGCGCGCGACGCGTAGCGATTAGGAAAGATTCGCGATGAGTAATCGACAAAAAAACGACTCTGCGCCCAAAGGCGTCGGCAAGGAACGCGACTCGCTCTTGACGCGGCGTCAATTTGAATCGATCGTCGACGTCTTGCGGACGCGTTTTAAAGACTATCGCGAATCCGACCCTGCGCTTGAGCGTCTTTCGCCGACGCTCGATCTTGCGACTTTGCGCGACGTCTTCCGACGCGCCTGTCTTGCCGAAAACTTCAAAGCGTTTTGCGACGAGTTAAACGCGCTTTGGGCGACGCGCGACGCGCGCGTTAAGGTCGTCGACGAAAAGAAACGGTTCGAATTCGTCTCAGGGCAACTGTTCAATAATTTCGTTGCGCGTATCTTGGAACAGCGTCGTAAAATAGGCGCGGCCTTTTTGAGGCGATACGTCGGCGAAATCTCGCCAAAACTAGAAAACGACCTTGACTTTGCCGCCTACGCGACGGAGCCGACCGTTCATATTTTCGAAAGTCAGGTTTCGCGCCTTTGCGATCTTGTCTTTTCGATTCCGTTCAAAGATAAGACGGAGGGTTCGTTAGCGGTCGTCGTTCCAATGGAGCATAAGTCGACGCCGACGCGCAACGTCGTCTTTCAGCTCTTGACGTCGCTTGTTCAAGTCCTACAATTCGTTTTGCAACATAAAGAACGCTTTCAACGAAACGACAAGCGATTCGTTTGGCCGTTTCTTCTGTTGTTTTACACGGGCGCGCGTCCTTGGCGCAAAATATTGAACTTGCGCGACATATTTGGAACGCCCGAAAAAGAGCTTGACGAAAAGCAAATTTTTCTGTTGCCTTTTAAGGTCGTGAATCTTTTCGAGCGAACGCTCGGCGAAAGCAAAACCGAAGACGACGCTTGGCTTAACGCTTTTCTCACGCTGACAAAGGAGGCGGAACGGATCGTCGCAAAAAAAGACGCGACTAAAGAAGATTGGGAAAACGCTTACGTGGCGGCGTTGAAGCCGTTGAAAGAATTTTACCTCGAGCCCGACGATGAAAAGAAGGCGGCGTGCCACGATTTTATCGTCTTTGCCAACAGAGTCGTCGCGCATAAAGGCTGGGCTCCGTCGACACGCGAAGAGGTCGTAAAAATTACGGAAAAAATAGGAATTCCTCTTATGATCAACGAATATAAAACGGTTTTTGATATTGAACGCGAACAGGGATATGAAGAGGGCTTTCAAAGGGGAGAACAAAGGGGAGAACAACGAGGAGAACAACGAGCTTCTCGAAATATGTTAAGAAAAGTTCTCACGAACCGTTTCCCTAGCATAACGCAAACGGCTTTAAAACGCATCTTATCGATTACAGACGTCGCCGCGTTGGAATCTGTTTTTGACGTGGCGCTTTCGTCCAATTCGCTTGCCGATTTTAAGAAAAGCGTTCGCGCGCTGGCGCCGACGATATGAGCGTTTTTATTGACAAGTTGTAACGTAAAGTCGTCTCTGGAATACTCCCGATGATCAACGAATATAAGACGATTTTTGATATTGAACGCGAGCAGGGATATGAAGAAGGTTTTCAAAGGGGCGAACAAAGAGGCGAACAAAGGAGAAAACAACAGGTTCGCAATATGGTAAAAACATATCTTACGCAACGCTTCCCTCGTTTGACTCAAACGGCGTTAAATCGTATTTTGTCGATTACTGACGCCGACGCGTTAGAGTCTGTTTTTAACCTAGCGCTTTCGTCCGATTCGCTTGCCAGTTTTAAGAAAAGCGTTCGCGCGGTGGCGCCGACGATATGATCGTTCAAATACGTCGGAGCGCCAAAACAAAACTCAAATCGAATCGCGCGTCGTTTAAAACGCGTTTTACCGCGCAAAGGCGCCAAGCGTTCCTTTGCGTTTTTCCATTAGTAAATTTTCAGGAAAGATAGAATGAACAAATCCAACAAATGTTCGCGGCGCGCCTTCTTAGGCGCCGTTGCCGCCGGTTCGCTTCCGCTTTTCGTACAAGGACGCGTCCTTGGTAAAGACGGTTTTTTCCCGCCTAGCGAAACGATTAACGTCGGGTTGATCGGCTGGGGTACGCGACGCAGCAACGTCGGACAACGCCCCGGCGCTCGTTTTGTCGCCTGTTGCGACATTGACACGCGCCGCATTCAAACGGAAATGGACGGTCATCCCGTCAAAGGGTTCCAGTATTATCAAGAGATGTACGAAATGCCGGAACTCGACGTCGTTTCGATCGCCGCGCCCGACCATTGGCATACGCGTATGACGATCGACGCATGCAAGGCGGGCAAAGACGTCTACTGCGAAAAGCCGCTGACCTTCACGCTGATGGAAAGCCGTCAAATCGTCGCCGCCGCGCGCAAATATGATCGCGTCGTTTCGAGCGGTTCGCAACGCGTTATGGAAGACTACGGACAATACCTCGCGCCGATTATTATGTCGGGCGCTATCGGCGAAGTCAAAGAAATTTACGCGAACTGCGGCGGCGCGCCCTCCGAACGAACCTACGATCCCGAGCCGTGCCCGCCGGAAGTCGACTGGGACGCGTGGGTCGGGCAGGCTCCGTATTTCGAATATAGCCGTCGCGCGATCGATCCGATGACGTGGCGTTACAATTCCGCATTCGGCACCGGCGGTCTGGGCGACTGGGGCGGGCATAATTTCGGCGGCGCCCTCTACTCTTGCGGTATGGATCACGTCGCGCCGAAGAAAATCTTCGCGCCCAATACGGAAGCCAACCCGTTCAACGGCGTCAAAATCGAAATGGAAAACGGGGTCAATTTCTTCCACGGCGATTATCCGGGCGCGGGTTCCAACATCACGATCGTCGGAACCGAAGGAACCTATATTTTCGGCAAAACGAAGGATATTCGCGCGTTGAAAGCCGTCGACGTTCGTCGTTACAGCGGCGGAGCCGACAACATCGCCGACGACTTCCTTTATTGCGTTCGTCATCGAACTCGACCGTTCCAAGACGTCTTCTACGGCGCCAACGTCTCCGACTTCGGACATATGTGCATTATCGCGTATAAACTTCAACGCGATCTCGTCTGGGACAAAGAAAAAATGGAATTCGTCGGCGACCGCGAAGCGACCGCTATGGTTTCCAAGATTCAACGCGCCCCTTATCAAATCGAAGTTTGAGCGTCGTCGGAATTTTGTCGAAAATAACGTTTTCGTCCCTTAGCGTCTCGACGACGAAAAGAGGACGTCATAAAAATCAATATAAAAATAAGGCTTTTCTTATGAAGAGATTTGCATCGATATTAGCGATCGCCGCCGCGCTGTGCGCTTCGAGCGCTATGGGCGCCGATTTTGGCGATTTACTGGAAAGATTGAACTCGCGCGATTTCTCCGCCGAACGCGACGTCGTTACCGGCAAGGGCGGCGTCTACGTCGGAGAATTGGTCAATCCGCACTCCGAAACGCCTATGTTCAAAGCGCGCGACGAATTCCGCGCGAAAATGGCGGAAGCGCAAAAAACAAACGACGAAGCCGCGCTTAACGACCTC
This sequence comes from Thermoguttaceae bacterium, assembly GCA_045641205.1. GTDB lineage: Bacteria > Planctomycetota > Planctomycetia > Pirellulales > Thermoguttaceae > RUG369. The sequence goes on along the minus strand of JAZUGM010000285.1, from coordinate 2,544 downwards.
TGCGCCTTTGTCGCCGACGCGATGAAAGCCGACGTCAGCGACGAGACGAAAGTCTGGTTGCTCGAACAACTCGGATATATCGGAACCGACAAAGACGTGCCGAACGTCGCGCCGCTTCTGAAATCGTCGAGTCGACGCGTCGTCGACGGCGCCGCCGTTTGCCTCGGCAAAATACCGGGCGACGCCGCGCTCAAAGCGTTGCAAGACGCCGCGAACGACGTGCCCGCCGCAAAAGCCGCGCTTGTTGGTCGTCAGACGCCCGCGATTCCTTACGGAACCGTTGAAAACGCGCTTCCGCAAAAAATTGCGAACGCGACGGACGCCGAAGTCGACGCTTGGCTCGCCAAGTACGACGATTTGGACGAATGGGCTAAAGAAGAAACGCTCGCCGGTCTGACTCAGCGCGACAATAAAAAATACCGCGATTACGCGATCAAAGCGCTCGAATCCGATTCCGAAGCGCTTCAACGCGCGGGCTTCCTTGCGCTCGAAAAAATGGCGACCGCCGAAGACGCCAAATATTTCGTTCAAATGTTGGCGAAAGATCGCGGGTTGGCGATTCGTCTTGCCGGATTCGTCGTCGCCGACGGATTTGACGACGCGTTGCTCAAGGCGTTCGACGCCGCGCAAAACGAGCAAGAATTCAAAGATCTTGCGACGATTTTGGCGAATCGCGCCGTCGACGTGCGCCCGCGCATCTTCGCGAAGACGACCGCCAAAGACTGCCCCGACAGACTCGCGCTCCTGCAAAAAGCGCGCGAAATTTCCACGCCCGACGACGTCCCGTCCTTTGTTGCCTCGCTCGTGTTAATCCCGCGCGGTAAAGACCACGACGCCGCCGAAAATCTCGTCGCCTCCTTGTGCAATAAAGACGCGACTCCGATTCTCGCGCTGATCGGCAAAGTCCCCGCCTCTTACAACGACATGCTCTTCACGCTCGCGGCTCGAACAGGCGGCGACGTCGCTAAAGAAGCGATTAGCAAGGCGCTTGATTCTTCGAACGAAGCCGAAAAAGCGACGGCGCTTCGCGCGTTGAACGTTTGGGCGGACGGTCAATTCACGCCGAAAATGGAAGAATTGCTCGCGTCTGGCAAGTTGACCGACGCGCAAACGATCGCTCTGCTTCGCGCCTATATCCGCACCGTTTCCCTACCGGAAGACGAAATCGGAATCGAATTGTCGCGCGACGACAAACTCGCCAAACTCCAAAAGGCGTATAAAGACGCCAAGCGCGCCGATGAAAAAGCGCTCGTTCTGTCTCGTCTTGCCGCGAACCGAACCGCGAAATCGATGGAATTCGCGATTCAATGCGCCGACGAAAAAGACGAAGTCGTTCTTGCCGCCGCGTGCAAAGCGATCGTCGACCACGTTCACGACACGATTCTTCGCAAGCAGAATCCCGAACTTGCCGCCAAGGGCGTCGAAATCGTTCTGCAAAAATGCAAAGATCAAGCGCTGATCGACCGCGTTAAAGTTTACAAGGGTCGTATGGAGCAATGAACGACGCGCTCGTCAACGCCTAATTGAACTCTTTGTCTAACGAAAAAGCTCGAGTCCGACGAAATCGACTCGAGTCTTTTTATAAACGTCAACCCCAAGTCAACGTCGACGGCGCGTAGCGCGTCGACCGCGACGATTTTAGAAAGAAAAAAATGAAATCGATCTTATTTCGCGTCGGCGCTTTGGCGCTCGTCTTGAGTCTCGGTTGCGCGCCAAAAGCCGATTCCAATGCCTCGGCAAGCGCGGAAAGCGCGACGGAAGCATACGTTGAAGCGAAAGCGGAAAGCGTCGTTCCCGACGCGGCTGAAGTCGCCCCGCTCGACGAAAAATATCGACCGACCCTTTTTGCGGAATTGCCCGACGATATGTACGGTCCCGACGCGCAATGCTGGGATCCGAAAACGCAAACGCTATATCTTTCCGTTCCTAACTTCCTTTTTGAAGAGGGCTCAGATCTGCCCGTTACGTCTTCCTTTATTGCAAAAGTCGGACTCGACGGCTCCGTAACGAAACTCTATGAATTTCCAATTCTGGAAGGCGAAGTCAAAATTGGCGCAATGGGAATCGACCTTGGTTCCGACGGAAATTTATACGTCTGCGACAATCAATATTTCTTCGATCCGAACTTCACTTCGCGCGTCTGGCGCCTACAAATGAAAGACGGCGTTCCGACCGGCGAGCCGCAACTCGTCGTCGACGGCTTGAAAGTCGCCAACGCGATTATGTGGTCCGACGGGTACGTCTACGTAACCGACACGATTCTTGACGAAGAAGGCAAATACGGCTCCGGCGGAATTTGGCGCTTTACCGCCGAAGAAATCCTAGCCGCCGGAACAGATGCGGAGCATCCGGCGATCAACGTCAAACGCGACGATTCCAAGCCGCGCGACGCAAGACTGATCGTCGTCGAGGATTCCGAAAATATTAGAGGAAACAACTGCGGAGCCGACGGTATTTGCCGCGACGACGCAGGCGTATTCTATTTCGGCAACTTCGGCGGCGGCGCCTTCTATCGATTCAGACTCGGCGCCGAAGAAAACGGCG
>JAZUGM010000284.1:0-29590 GCA_045641205.1 Thermoguttaceae bacterium | reverse complement strand
GAATACGCAACACGCGACAACCAAAGTATATAAATTTGTCCCAATGCAAGACTTCACGCGCCCTTGGAGCGACGCGGAACTTTATGCGAAATACGGTTTAACGGACGACGAGATCGCGTTCATTGAATCGATGATTCGCCCAATGGAACTTTAACGCTTTTTTCACAACGCACGACGCCAAAACAAAAGGAAAACAACCAATGTCCAGACTGTTAGGAATTTCGATTCAAAACTTCGGCGTGTTGAAAAACGTTCGTTTAGGTCGTCTTGCGGACGATCTCGACGCGGAACCACTGGGGGCGATGACGACGTTCATTGGATCTAACGGAGTCGGTAAAAGCACGCTAGTCGGGGTCTTTGAATTTCTTGCCTACTGTTTCAACTTTGGCGTTTCCGCCGTATGTAGCGTTCGTAATCCCGGCGGCTTCTCGCACGTTCGTTCGCAAGGAAGCGTCGATCCGATTCGTTTTGAACTCCTCTTTCAAGAAAGTCCCGAGGGTTCGCTCCTTACCTATCAAATAGCGCTTAAGTCAAAGGACTCGTTTGAAACCTGCGTCTACGAAGAAAAATTGACGCAAGGCGTAGGAGACGACGAAAAAGTTCTTTTTCACGTCCGAAACGGCGAAGTTTTAAAATATTGGCTTGAAAGTGACGATTCCCATTGGTCAAATGACGGAATAAAAACAGTTCCAGCTTCGTTAGGTTTTGGCGACGAAGTTCCTTTTTTATCGTTTTACTCTAGTTTTTCTGTTTGTTCGACCAAATTACTTTCGTTCCTAAAACGCTCCTACCTGTGTCGTTTTTCCCCGGAGTTTATGTCAAAGGGTCGAGACTCGTGTTTTTTGGAACCGTATTTGAACCGCACGTGCGGCAATCTGACCAACGTCGCCGCATATATGCGTAAAACCGACCCCGCCGCGCTTCAAAGAATCGATCGATCTTTGCAGACTAAAATCCCAAATTTCGAACGGATCGAATCGGAAACGATGAAAAACGGTCAACACGAATTGGCGATCTACCAAAAAAGTTCGCCTGATCCGTTGTATTCTTCAAACGCTTCCGACGGAACGCTTAAACTTTTCGCGTATTACTTGCTTCTTAACGAAGTCGAGGGAACAAAACCTCGGCGGCTTATTTGTATAGAAGAGCCCGAAAACGGTTTGTATCATACCTATTTACCCGATTTAGCAGGCGATTTGGCGGAAAGCGCCAGTAAAGGTCGACAAATTTTTGTAACGACGCATAGTCCCTATTTTGTGAACGCGCTCTTTCCAAAGGACGTTTGGGTTCTTTCTAGAGGATCGGACGGATTCGCTCAAATTCGACGCGCTTCTGATTTTCCTTCCGTAAACGAACTGTTTGAAGAAGAAATTCCTCTTGGCGACCTTTGGCATAACGAATATTTGGAAGGAGAAATTCGATGACGCATTTTTTTCGCTTTCTCGTCGAAGGGCGCTCAGACGAAAAATTGATTTGTATTCTTATGGATAAGATACAGGAAGAATATGTTCAAGATCCTCCCGTATTCAAATGTACGCGTTTTAACGGAAGCGGCACGTTAAAAAAACAAGGCGGAAAATCTAACGGACAGAAAAAAAGGGGCTGTTTGTTAAACGATCTTCCTCAACAGTTGAGAGGTCTTAACCGTGATCCAGCTAATATAAATCATGCGTCCATTATCATTGTTGTTGATTCCGACGAAAACGACATCGAACAATTTCGACAAGCTTTAGAAGAAATTGGTCGTACAAACGCCCCGAATCTCGACTGTGTTTACGCTATCGCGGTTCAAGAAATTGAAGCTTGGTTACTTGGAGATAAGGATGCGATTTATCGCGCTTATCCTAGCGCTAAAAAGAGTATTCTAAACAAATACGCCAGTCAAAACGAAGTATTAAACGGAACTTGGGAAACGCTCGCCGACGTCGTTTATAAGGGAGGAAATAAGAAATTACGACAAAGTCCTTCTTATTATGAAATTGGCAAACAAAAAAGCGAATGGGCGGAGCGAATCGGACGGGAAATGAATCTAAACGCCAACGTTTCGCCCAGTTTTAATCGTTTCCTCAATTCGATTCGCGAACGGCTGAATCGTCAATAATAGTCCCTTCCATCCGTTGTACTCGCTCGAATTAAAAGGTCGTCCAATGCTCTCCTCGGAATATTTTTCCCCTCGTCCCGAATCGGTTCCCAAGATTTACGCGTATTCGGACGAGTCTTTTCCCGGTTGTTTGAAGATCGGCTATACGACGCGCGACGTCAAAACTCGCGTTCAAGAACAATATCCGATAGCGACGCCTCGTCGGACGTGGAAGATCGTGGTTCAAGAGTCGGCGATTCGCGCGGACGGGACGACCTTTACCGACAAGGCGGTTCACGCGCGTTTGGAACGCGTCGGGGTCGAGCGCGTCGGGGGCGAATGGTTTCGTTGCGACAAAGAGACGGTGAAAAGCGCGATCATTTCCGTTCGCGATCGCGCGGAAAACGCCGAGAACCGATCAAACGACTTCAAACCGCGCCCCGAACAGGAAGAGGCGATCGAACGCGCGGCTAATTATTTTCTCTCGGCGCCTTCCCAACCGACGCCCAAATTCTTATGGAACGCGAAGATGCGTTTCGGCAAGACCTTTACGACGTATCAACTGGCGAAGAAATTAGGTCTGCGCCGCGTTTTAATTTTGACGTTCAAGCCGGCGGTTCAGTCGGCTTGGCGCGAGGATTTGACGTCGCACGTCGATTTCGAAGGCTGGCAGTTTATCGCGCGTCCTAGCAAGCCTAGCCTTTTGGAGGACGATATCGACAAGCAGTACGCTCAAGCGGACAAAAGCAAGCCGATCGTCTGTTTCGGCTCATTCCAAGATTTTCTCGGCTTCGACAAAAAATCGGGCAAGATCAAGCCGAAAAACGAATGGGTTCACACGCTCGACTGGGATTTGGTCGTTTTTGACGAATACCATTTCGGCGCGTGGCGCGATTCCGCCAAGGCGCTCTTTGAAGAGACGGACGAAGAAAAAGAATACGACGCGCAAGAGCCGACGCAAAACGGATTCGTCCGCGAAAACTGGCTTCCGATTACGACGAAGCGTTATCTTTATCTTTCGGGGACGCCTTTTCGCGCGCTCGGCTCGGGCGAGTTCATTGAAGAACAAATTTATAACTGGACTTATTTGGACGAGCAACGCGCAAAAAAAGAATGGAACCGCTCGGAGCCGAATCCTTATCGCGCATTGCCGCAACTCGTATTAATGACGTATCGACTGCCCGACGCGCTTAGAAAGATCGCGGAAAAGGGCGAGTTTAACGAATTTGATTTAAACGAATTTTTCGCCGCCGAAGGCGAGGGCGACAAGGCGCGTTTCGTTCACGAAGAACAGGTTCAAAAGTGGCTTAATTTGATTCGAAGCGCCGATTTTGACGAATTGGAATCCGCCTTGAAACTTGGGGCGCGCAAAGCGACGACGCCCTTTTCCGACGTCGCGCTGTCGAACGTTCTAACGCACACGCTCTGGTTTTTGCCGAACGTCGCCTCGTGTTTCGCAATGAAGAACTTGATCGACCGACCGCAAAACACGTTCTTTCAAGATTACGTCGTCAACGTCTGCGCGGGCGCGAAGGCGGGCGTCGGGCTCGCGGCGCTCGCGCCCGTGGAAAAGTCGATGCGCGATCCGTTGAAGAAAAAAACGATTACGCTCACGTGTGGAAAATTGACGACCGGCGTTACGATCAAGCCTTGGACGGGCATATTTATGTTGCGCAATTTATCGAGCCCGGAAACTTATTTTCAAGCGGCGTTTCGCGTTCAAAGTCCGTGGGAAATCGACGACGAAACGGGCGGCAAAACGATTATGAAAGAGCGTTGCTACGTCTTTGATTTCGCGCTCGACCGCGCCTTGAAGTTGGTCGCGGAATACGGCTGTCGTTTGAGCGTCGAGGAAAAGAGCCCGGAGAAGAAAGTCGAGGAGACGCTCGCGTTCCTGCCCGTCTTGGCGTGCGACGGGGGCGAAACGCGTGCGATCGACGCGCGCGAAGTTCTGGACTACGCGCTTTCGGGCGTGTCGGGAACCCTACTCGCGCGACGTTGGGAATCGCCGCTCTTGGTCAACGTCGACAATGCGACGCTCGATCGTCTGCTCAACAACGACAAGGCGCTGAACGCGCTGTCGAACATCGAGGGCTTGCGCGCGCTCAAACAGGATATCGAAACGGTGATCGCGCGTTCGGAATTTATACGCAAGACGAAACAAGAGTCAAGCGACGAAGAATCCAAGTCGAAACGGAAAGAACTGACTGAAGCGGAAAAAGAGTACAAGTCGAAACGCAAGGAAATTCAAGAGAAGCTAATCAAATTTGCGACGCGCGTTCCGATTTTTATGTACCTGTCCGACCGTCGCGAAGAAACGTTGCAAGACGTGATCACGCAGATCGAGCCGCGTCTCTTCGAAAAAACGACGGGACTGACGCCCGACGATTTTGATTTGCTTAGTTCGCTGGGCGTCTTTAACGCCGCGATTATGAACGACGCCGTTTACAAATTCAAGAGATACGAAGACGCCAGCTTGAGCTACGCAGTCGACGATTACTACGAAAACGGAATCAAGAGCGCCGCTTTTGAAGAAGGAGAGGCGCTGATTAGTCCCGAGGAATATCGCGCCTACGCCGAAGAACAACGGCTTTCGACGTTCTAATTTCGACGGGGCTTTCCGTAAACGCTTACAATAGTAACGTAAGCGTTCACGGTAAGCCGCCGCATTTAATTCGGCGGTTGGCGTAGATTTACCGAAAGACGCCGTTTTCAGATTCAGAAAAGAACTTTGGCGGTCGCGTTTGATCCGGCGTTTTATTGTTCAAACTCAACCGCCGCATTATATGCGGCGGCTTACCGCGCGCGTTTTCCGTGAACGCTTACATAGTAATAAAGGCGACTAATGAGAACGACAAAAGCATCGATTGCAACAGTTGCGTTTTTTCTTCTTAGTTTTTTTCTCTCGACGACGAACGCGGACGACGCGTCCTTTGTCAAACCGGCGAATTCGCCCGCGCAACCGTCGGGCTGGAGCGGCGGAAACGTTTCGGACGAATTTTTTGAAATAACCGGCGTCGGGCAAGAAATTGCATCCGACGTTTCTTCGGCGTCCTTGGCGTTGGAGCCGCGCAAGCCCTATCGGTTTTCCTTCAAGGCGTCTTGTTTTGGAGACGGCGCCGGAGACGTAGCGCCCTGCGGCGTCGGTTTCGCGCATTACGATTTTCAGGGGTTTCCCGAACGCGAAAAGCCCGAAAAAGACTATTCCTTTGTCTTTTTCGCGTCCGAACGGGACGCCGAAGCGCGCTGTTCGCTCGGACAATGGAATTCGACCCGAACTTTTCGATTTGCCGCCCCGAAATTAAACGCCGTTCAGCCCGTCTACAGATTGATCGAGCGACAAAACGCGCAAGGAAAAACGGAGGCGTCGCGCGAACGAGAGGTTTTGCTACTTGGCGACGGCGAATCGATCGACGAATTTGGCGTCTATCGTTTTCGCGCGTTGAACGCCGCGAAGGAAAAAACGAATTGCGACCGACCTCTTTATTCGGTCGATTCGCTTTTCAACACGTCGCGTTGGGTCTTTAGCGAAGGCTCGTCGGTCGTTTATCGATTCGCGTTGAATCCGGCGAAATTGCGATTCGACGCGAACGCTCCTTCAGGCGAATTCGCGCCGCTTCCGCCTGTTCCGATCGTCAGCGCGCACTTTTCGCTCGAAGTCGGCTGTTACGAAGCGGGAAGACTCGTCGTCGAAGCGAGCGACGACGGCGAAAATTGGCGCGAAGTTGGGCGAAGCGAATGGAACGGGCGTTTGGTTAGCGCGCTCGATCCGTTTTTCGCCGGGCGCGTTTTAGACTCGTTCTTCGTTCGATTGCGCGGCGAGCAAAACTTGAAGAACGACGGCTGTAATTTTCAAATTTCCGATTTTACGTTCGATATGTTTACTGCGGCGGACAAAAACGGATTCGTCGGCGAAGGCGCGACTTTTTTTGCCGATCTCGATCCCCAAGACGCCCCAATAAGCGACGCGTCCCAAGCGCCTGACGCGACTCTATGGGGATTTGAACCCGCGACGAAAGAATCGGGCGTCGAGCGGTTTTACGCGCTTTCCGACGACGGAAAGATTTGGCGCGCGGCGCTTGGCTCGAAGTCGTGCCCGAAAATCGACGAGAAAAACGAAGACGGCGCGATCTGCGCGCGGTACGTCGTAGCGTTTCGACGCCCGGCGAGTCTTAATAAGCGCCTGTCCTTTGCCGAGACTTCCTATTTTCGTCAACGTTGTACGCGCGAAATCGTCGGCGCGATCGGGAACGCGTCGGGCGTCAGTCTGTCGTGGGCGGTTCCCGACGTTCAAATTCCGCGCGATCCGACCTCGGTTGAAATTCGATCGTCGAACGGCAAGCCGATCCAAATCGCGGCGCCGAAAAACGACGTCGAATCCTTTCAAATCGCGGTAAGACCGACTCAAGGCGGTTTGCGCGACGTTTCCGCGCAGGTCGTCGGAGACTTAAAGGGCGCGAACGGCGCCTCGATTCCGGCTTCGAACGTCAAATTGAGATACGCGTATTATCATTTCGTTTCCGATCCGACCGACGAACTTGGCGCGGCGGGCTGGTATCCCGACGCGCTGGTTCCGATCGAACAAGGCGCGGACGGCGAAGGCGCCCCGCTCGACGTCGCGTCGGGTCAAAATCTGCCGATTTGGACGACGGTTAAAATTCCGTGCGACGCGGCGCCGGGCGTTTATCGCGGAACGTTGCGTTTGACGGCGAAAAGCGACGACGAAACCGCGTCGGAACTCGCGTTGGACGTTCTCGTTCCCTTTGAAACGGTCGTTTGGGATTTCGCTTTGCCGGAAACGCCGATTCTCGAGAGCGGATACGGAATCGACGAACTCGCGCTTTTCGCATACTGCAACGCAAAGACGGAAGAAGACAAGCGCGCCTTGCTCAATTTCTGTTGGAAAAGCTATTCGGAACATCGGTTGAGTCCGATAGAAGCGACTTTTCTCGATCCGATTAAAGTCGAATGGCGCCCGAACGACGAGCCGCCTTGTTGCGTCGTCGATACGACCGCGTTTGAAAAAGAAGTCGAACGCTTAATCGAAACGTACCGTTTCAACACGTTGCGCGTCGTACTTGAACGAATCGACGGAACAAGCGTTCCGAGCGACTCCCCGTTGGTTCAAGCCGATTTCGACTCGCCTCGTTGGCAAGCGGCGTTTGCCGATTACGGTCGAAAAATTCAAGAGCGATTTCGCGAGTTGGGACTCCTAGACGTCTTGATTTGCGACTGGTACGACGAGCCGACGCGCGAAGATTACGAACGAGTCGCAAAATCCTTCGGCGCGTTAAAACGTTATTTGCCCGACGTCAGAACAAGACTGACTGAAGAACCAAGCGACGAATTGACGCGATTACTCGACCAATACGGCGGCAAAATCGACGTCTGGACGCCTATTTCGCCTTCCTATTCGGAGACTGAAGCGCGCAAACGACGCGAAAAAGGTGAAAAAAGCTGGATTTACGTCTGCACTGGTCCAAAAGCGCCCTATTGTTGCGAGTTTATCGACCACCCGACGATCGAATTGAGAATCTGGCATTGGCAAGCGTTCGAACGCGATATTGTCGGAACGTTGATTTGGTCGACGACCTATTGGACTAGCGTCGACCCCGAGCCGGGTCAAGCGCAAAATCCCTATCTTGATCCGCAGGCTTACGTTTCGGGAACCGCGCGCGAAGCTCGCAGGTTTTGGGGAAACGGCGACGGAAGATTCCTGTATCCGCCTTTGCGCGCCGCCACGCCCGGAAGGAACGACGGAAAGCCGATTATCGAACCGCCGAACGAAAGTATGCGTTGGGAAGCGTTGCGCGAAGGCGCGGAAGACTACGATATGCTGTCAATGCTGAAAAATTTGGCGAAAGAACGCGATTTGTCCCCAGAACAACGCGAAGACGTCGAACGTTTGCTCGATTTCACGCCGATTACGACGAGCTTGACTGAATTTTCGACCGACCCCGACGTCTTATATAAGCGTCGCGCCGAAATAGCGAGCGCGATCGTCGCGTTGATGCGCTTGCCGATAAGCGAAAAACAATAACGCGCGTCGTTTTTTTTGAAATCAACGCTTTGCGAACCGACGGGGGGACGCGTTTGGGCGCCGTTTCGTTGCGGACGTTGGAATTGACGAGTCAACCGCCGGACTTAGAATAGACGTTGGAGCTGACCCCCGCCGTAAGGCGGGCGCGAAAAGGCGCTCGTTACATACGAGCGGAAACGTTTGAAGCGGTCGGCGCGTGATTTTCAAACCCGAAGGCGTTTTACTTTTGTCGACGCTTAGAACTGTAGCGACGCCGCGCTTTTCCGCCGGTATATAACCGGCGGCTTTTCGCGCCCGCGTCTTACGACGCGAGGGTTCCGATTCTTCAGTTCCCCAACGATTGCAACGGGGCGGGAATGCGACCGCCAAAGTGAACGAACTTTTCGCTCGCGCCGACGTTGCGCACTTCCATAATTGGGGAGGAACCGAAGAGTCCTCCAAATTCAACGACGTCGCCCGCTTTTTTTCCGGGGCAAGGCACAAGACGAGTCGCGGTCGTCTTGTTGTTAATGACGCCGATGGCAAGTTCGTCGGCCATAATCGCGGAGATGGTCGCGGCGGGCGTGTCGCCGGGAATTAGGATCATATCGAGCCCCACGGAACAGACGGCGGTCATCGCCTCAAGTTTTTCAATGGACAGATGCCCTTGCGCGGCGGCGTCGGCCAAAGTCGAGTCTTCCGAGACGGGTATAAACGCGCCGCTCAATCCTCCGACGGAACTCGACGCGAAGAGTCCGCCCTTCTTTACGGCGTCGTTTAACATAGCGATCGCGGCGGTCGAGCCGGGCGCGCCGACGTTCGCTATTCCCAGCGTCTTGAGAATTTCGCCGATGCTGTCCCCGATCGTCGGTGTCGGCGCCAAGGAGAGGTCGACGACGCCAAATTGCGTGTTCAACGTCTCGGCGACTTCGCGTCCGATTAGTTCGCCGATGCGCGTAACGCGAAAACTTGCCGTCTTAATTTCCTCGGAAAGATCCGAAAGAGTCAGTTTTTTACCCGATTTTTCGGCGGAATCGATACGACGTCGCAACGCGCTGTCGACGACGCCCGGTCCCGAGACGCCGATATTGATCGCTGCCTCCGGCTCGCCCGCGCCCATATACGCGCCCGCCATAAACGGGTTGTCTTCGGGTATGTTCGAAAAGACGACCAATTTAGCGGCGGCAAATCCGTTGTTTTCGGCGTCGGCGTTCGCAATATCTAGGATCGTATGCCCCAACGTGTGAAGCGCTTCCATATTGACGCCCGCTTTGCGCGAGGCGGCGTTGATCGACGAGCAGACGCGTTTTGTCGACGTGAGAACTTCGGGCAAGGATTCGATCAACACTCGCGCGCCGTCCGCGACGCCCTTTTGCACGAGCGCGGAGAATCCGCCGACGAAATCGACGCGGCAACGTTCCGCCGCTTCGTCTAGCGCTTTGGCGAGTTGAACCGCCGCTTGTCGACCGTGCCCCGCAAGGAGAACCGCCGCCGGAGAAATTGCAATACGCTTGTTCGTAATCGGAATGCCGTATTTGCAACTGATTTCGTCGCAGACGTCGACAAGTCGATTCGCGCGCGAGACGATCTTATGATACGCTTTTTTGCACATCTGATCGACCGTTGGAGACGCGCAGTCGTTCAAATTTAACGCCATCGTTACGGCGCGCACGTCCAAATGCTCGGCGTGCAACATACGAATAGTCGAAAGAATTTCGTCGGTCGATAACATAACGATCCAGCCCTCGTAAGTAGGATTAGTCGATCTTATTTACTTCGCGCGAGGCGTCCTCCGGGATTTACTCGCGCGAACTTTTGCGCTTATTTTAGTTGTTTTTCCCGCTCTTTCAAGCGCCGCGCTCAAGTCTCGCGCAAGGCTGATTCTTCGTCTTTTGTTGATTCTTACGTTCTTAAATCGTATAAATTTTATCAAAGCCCCTACTTTACAGTTTGTATAGATTGTGCAAACTATAATATTTGGACGAGCTTTTTGCGTTAAGCAAAAAGGACAAACTTGGATTTTCGTATAAAATTCGAAAAATCTTGTTTCTTTTTTTGCACAATAGCGCTAAAATGAAGAGGATTGTTTAGCTGGGTAGGAGAGATAAATTTTACCGAGCAAATATGAGTTAAACCGCGCGCGCCGCGCCTTGCTTGCGAGACGTCGTAAGCGCGCCGCTCGAGTCGCGCTCGCCCTATTACCGCGACTCGTCGCCGTTAGACGATTACAAGCAATTAACTATATAAGCAGACCGACAATAACCGGCGCTACGGTTTGCGCCGCCCAAAACGGTCGAGAGGAGGCGTCTCTTGGGTAAGACAAAAACTTGTAGCTGCTACGCGGCGGTCGTAATCGCCTTGGTCGTGATTTTGCGACTCGGCGTCGGCTGTCATTTTCTTTACGAAGGCATTTGGAAGATGAATCCCGACAACGGCTTTTCGTCGAAGGGGTTCTTAGGCATGGCTAAAGGTCCGACTAAAGACTTTTACTATATGTTTCTTCCCGACCTTGGAGGCGAAGAACGTCTTCAAATGGCGGAGGCTTTCAAAGTGAAGTTGGAAGACGGCGAAGTCGTTAAAGAAGAAACGAAGCGCATCGGCTGGACCTTCCCGGTTATTGAAAAAGAATGGTTCGCCTATTTTGCGAAATATCGAGAAAAGTACGGCTTGAACGCGCCTGAAAACGAAGAGCAACTTAACGAAGCGAAAGCGATTTTCGATCAATACGTTCTCTCGTTGCGCGAATACGTTCTTGAAAATCGCGAAGACATTCGCGGTTTCGTCGCGAGTAAAGCGCGTTTCGAAAAGACGCTTGCGGCGACGAAGAACGACGCGGAATACCAACGCATTCGCGATTGGGACGCGCAAATGAAGTATCGCAACGAAGGCGAAAAATTCGCGTCCGAGCCCGTCAAGATGGGCGAAAATATGCAACTCGACCTTTGGAACGTCTTGAAGCCGAGCCAGAAACAAGCGGGCGAACTCTCGAAAATTACCTACGGCTCCGATAAAAACTGCATAATGCGTTGCGTCGCGAAACTGCCCTTTATTAATCGATTCGCGCAACCTTCGACGATGGGAATGCTCGACTTGGCGGTTACGCTTGGTCTCGCGGCGATCGGTTTGTGCTTAATGCTCGGGTTCTGCACGCGCTTGGCGGCGCTCGGCGGCGCTTGCTTCCTGTTCAACGTCGTTCTTTCGCAGTTCCCTTGGCCGACCTGCTATCCTTATCCTTCCGATATGATCGGACACTCGATGGTATTCAACAAAGACACGATCGAATTCTTTATCCTGCTTCTGCTCGCGGCTTTGCCGTCGGGGCGTTGGTGCGGGCTCGATTGGTTTGTCTGGAACTTCTGCGGACAATACGCCTACGCGTGGTGCGGAATCAAAGATCGTTTGATTCCTTGCAGTATGCGCGCCGAAGCCTGCAACTGATTGAAGTAAGACGCGTCGCGATTTAGGCGCGTCAAGATGAAAAAAGTCGCTTGGCGACAAAACTAATCGGAAAACAACGCGTTTGAATCGTCGGAAACGACGCCGCCGTCGCATTAGAAAAATTTGAAATAGTCGGCAAAAAGAAAAAGCCGATAACGCGCGCGGATATTGCGGTCGAAAAAGACCGATAACGCGACGCTGGGATTTTTGGCGGCGTCCTAACGGTCAAGCGAAAGAAAAACAACCCGGAACGTTAATATTAGCTAATCTCGAACGCCTCCTGTCGCGCGTCGACGCGCGAGAAGTTCGACCTCTTGCTGATTTTTCCGGCGTTTTGACAGACAGGATATTGAACGATGAACTTAAAGAAAGATGGAAAACCGACCGACTGCGGTTGCTCGCGTCGTAATTTTCTTATGGCGGGCGCGCTCGCGGCGGGCGTTCCAGCCGTCGGAGTCGGCGCGTTTTACTACGGATATTCCAAATCGCATAGATCCAGAATGCGCGTTGCCGTAATGGGCGTCGGCGACGAAGGAAGCGTTCTTCTTGGCGCTTGTAATCCGGAATTTATCGAAATCGTCGCGATCGCCGACATTCGACCTTACAACCAGTATCGCGCTTTCCACGGCGACCACTATGGAGACGTCGCGTTCGCGGCTCGCCCCGGTCTTATGGAAAAATACGGGTGGAAGACCGAAGACGAAGCGCGCAAGCACGTCGCCGTCTACGGCGATTATCGCGATTTGCTCAAAGACGCCGAAAAACTCGGAATTCAAGGCGTCATTATCGGGTTGCCTTTGCACTTGCACGCTCGCGCGTCGATTCAAGCGATGAGCAAGGGGCTTCACGTCCTGTGCGAAAAGCTAATGGGTCATTCGATTATCGAATGTAAAGAAATGGCTCGCGCGGCGAAAATGTTCCGCAAGCATCTCGCGATCGGACACCAACGCCACTATAATTCGTTGTATCACGAAGCGACGGATCAAATCGAACGCGGTCTGCTCGGCGATATTCACTACATTCGCGCGCAATGGCACCGCGGAAATTCGCCGGGCGCCGACAGCTGGCAAATGCCGATGCCTTACGAATTCAAAGACGCCGACCCTCAAGCGGGCAAGTTGAAGGAAGAACTCGACGCTTGGACCGAAGAACTTAACAACGCGCGCGGCGTCGAAATCGAGACGTGGCGTCTCAAAGTCGAACAAAAGAAAGCGCAACTTGCCGACGCGTTGATGCTCGCGCAAGACGCGAAATACAAGGGAGTCCAGCTTCATTCGCCCGCCGAATACGGCTATCAAGACATGACGGTCGGGGAAGGCGCGAACAAATACACGCGTCCGAGTACGGAAGAATTGATTCGTTGGCGTCTTTGGAAGCGCACGGGCGGCGGTTTAATGGTCGAATTGGGAAGCCACCAGCTCGACGCCGCGTCGATCTTCCTTGCCGCGTCGAATCGTCGCGCCGCCACGTTGCGCGGAGAAGACGCGAGCAAGTTGCCCGACAACGGCAAAGTCCATCCGTTGCGCGTTCACGTTTCCGCGAACCGCAATTTGTTCGCGCTCGATCGCGAAGTTCAAGACCACATCACGACGCTGGTCGAATTTCCGGCGCCGACTTACGATCCGAAAACGCCCGCCGGACGTCGACGAACGATCACCGTTCAATATTCGACGATCAACGGCAACGGATTCGGCGGATACGGCGAAATCGTCTTCGGAACCAAAGGCACGATTATTCTTGAACGCGAGCAAGAGTCCCAACTCCTGCGCGGTCCGTCGACTAGCAAGGTCGAAAAGAAAGCGGCCGGCGCCGCCGCGTTGGACACGCAAGCGAGCGCGCCCGCTCAAAAAGCGGTCGCCGCCGCAGGCGCGGGCGGACCCGCCGTCAGCCGCGGTTATAAAGAGGAAATCGAACACTGGGCTTGGTGCGCGCAAGAGAACCCGAAATGCGCCGATCCCGATATTCAACCTCGTTGTAATCCTCGTATCGCGCTCGGCGACGCCGTTATCGCGCTCGTTACGAACATTGCCGCCGATAAAGGCGAAAGCGTCTCCTTCAAGGAGTCTTGGTTCGATCCGGACAACGACGAAACGCCCGAAAACGACCTTGGCGTCGAACGAGGCGTTCCGACCGTCGATCGCGACGAGTACAAGTTGTCTTAGTCGTTTTCGTTTGTCGGCAAAATTCTAAAAGCGAGTTTTGCCGACCGTTTGGCGCATATCAAAGAAATAATCCCGCGTATCGTCGCACGCGTCGAGCGCGGACAATAATATTAGGTTGGAAAAATGAATTTAACGAGCGAACAAAAAGCGATCGGCAAGGAAAACTTCCTTGCGGCGATCGGCAGCGCGCTAACGCGTCGCGAATTTCTCAAGCAGTCCGCGCGCGCCGATCTTGCGTCCGGCAAAGGGATCGGCTCCTATTACTTCAAATACGGCGTCGTCGACAAGCCGGTTCGCATCGCCGTTCTCGGCACGGGCGACGAAGGCAGCGTTCTAATCGGCGGCATTAACCCTAAATATATCCAAGTGGTCGCGATCGCCGATATTAGACCTTACAATCAATACCGCGCTTTCCACGGCGATTGTTACAGTTCGACAGCGGCGGCGGTTCGACCCGGCTTGATGAAAAAATACGGGTGGAAGACGGAAGCCGAAGCGCGTCAATACGTCAGCGTTTATCAAGATTATCGCGACTTGCTCAAAGACGCCGAAAAACTTGGAATCGAAGGCGTCATTATCGGCTTGCCGTTGCATCTTCACGCGCCCGCCGCGATTCTCGCGATGCGCGCCGGTTGCCACGTCTTGACCGAAAAATTGATGGGGCACTCCGTCGCGAAATGCAAGGAAATGATCCGCGTTTCGCACGAATGCCATAAGCACTTGGCGATCGGTCATCAACGTCATTACAACATTCTTTACGATCACGCCGTGAGTCTTATCAATTCGAGCGCGATCGGCGATTTGCACTACATTCGCGCGCAGTGGCACCGCGGCAATATGCCCGGTTCCGACAGCTGGCAAATGCCTCTGCCCGAAGGTTCCAAAGCGGTCGACGTCAAAAAAGGCGAATTGATGCGCGAATGGAAAGAATGGAACGACGAAGCGGATCGTATGAAGGCGGATATTGAGCGCAATCAGCAGAAGGTCGACGCGATCGCCGCGATGCCCGACGAAGAGCGAACGCCTCGTTTTGTCGACGAAGCCAAGCGAATGCAAAAAGAAAAGGTCGTTCTCCAACGCGATTTGGAAGCCTTGCAGAAGAAAATCGACCAGAAACGCGCGCAACTTTCCGACTTCGTGTTGATCGAAGGCGGCGAGTATCAGGGCGTCAAGTACGGAAAAGCCGAAGACTACGGCTATCAAGCGACGGTTCGTAAAGAAGGCGAAGAGACCTACGATCGTCCGGCGATCGAAGAATTGATTCGTTGGCGCTTGTGGGATCGTACCGGCGGCGGTCTGATGGCGGAACTTGGAAGCCACCAGCTTGACGCGGCGAACATCTTTGTCGCGGCCGTTCACGGCGGTAAAAAACAACATCCGTTGACGGTTTCCGCCACCGGCGCTCGTTCCCTCTTTAATTCGTTGGATCGCGACGTCGACGACCACGTCTCGGCGTTGTACGAATATCCCGCTCCGAATTACGATCCGAACGACGAACTTGGCAAGCAACGTAAAATTACCGTCGCTTACGCCACGATCAACGGCAACGGATTCGGCGGATACGGCGAAGTCGTCTTCGGCACCAAGGGCACGATTCAAATCGACACGGAAAAAGAAGCCTATCTCTACCGTACATCCGCCGTCAACGACAAAACGCGCGTCGCGGGCTCGAAGGGGAATCTTGACGTCGTTATTTCCGAAGAAGGCGATCAACTTTCTTCCGCGATCGGCTATCAAGGCGTCTACGCGACCGACGTTAGCCGCGGATATTGCGAAGAAATCGAACACTGGGCTTATTGCATTCGTAAGAACCCGGACGCCGACCCGACGAAAGTCGACGACGAAATTATGGGACAGTTGACCGCCGTTTATGGAGCCAAAGCCTTTGGCGACTCCGCCGGAGCCAAGCCGCTCTTGATGGCGCGTTGTCGCGGCGAAGTCGCGATTTGGGACGCTATCATCGCGCTCGTCACCAATATCTCCGCGTCCTTGAACAAGACGGTCGCCTTCAAAGACTCGTGGTTCGACTACGATTCCGACGAAACGCCGGAAGCCGAATACGCCGCCGAACTCGTCAAGAATAACGCCGAGCCCGACACGCCGAAAGACGCGATCAACGCCGCGATTAAAGAAGCGCAAGCCGACGCGGTTCCGAATCTTAACCGACCCGAATACAGCCTCTAATTGTTGAAGTTGCCGTCCTTTTGACGAGGGCGTCAAAGAGACCAATACGCGCGACGGAGAATTTTTCTTCGTCGCGCGTTGTCGTTTCTTGCGCTTGAAATGTGCGCAAGCGCTTACAAAATTGTAATATTTCAGCCATTTGAAGAAAAATCGACAAACTCGAATGCTTGCCACAATACGGCGAACTAGATACGTAGAGTTTAAGACAATGATTGCAACGACGCAAATAACGAAAAGACATCCGATTCGTTTAGTTCTGAGTCGATATGTCGACGACGTTAAAAGCTCGGACTGGGAGTTTTTGCGTCGACGAATTTGAACCCGACGTCTCAGGAAATATTCTTGAATACTGTCGTCGTTTCAGCATAGAAGAGATGTTTAAAGACTTGAAAGGCGTCAGCTGTCTCGGAAGCCAGGAAGTTCGCAAATGGGAAAGTTGCAAAGTACGCACGACAGTAACGACGATGGGGTTCACGGCTGTCGAGATTGAAACGTGGGAACGCAAGCTTCTGAACTGACGACGTTGCGACCTCGTTGGGACGTCGCGGAACGTCGCCCGTCTCATAAGAACAAATGTGTTTGGATAGCGAGAAAAGTAGCGTTTGAGAATTTTACAAGGAATATCGTTGGCGCAAAGGCAGAGGATATTCAAAAAGAAATTTTTCGGTTGGCAAGTCTATTGAGACTTACCAACCGAAAAAGTGAGGAATGTACAGAGAGTTTCATATCGCCTGTTAACTGTAATATGCTGAAAAAAGGAAAAAAACAAGAAGACTTTAAGTATTTTTATAAACTTGCAACACGCCATTGTAGACAACACAGAAGACAATCTTAGACTATGACAATAAGTAATTAATTGGCGTTACGATCTTTACAATTGCTATAATCTTTGTTGCGCAGAAAATCCAAGAGTATACCAATAATAACTCCTATTACTGTTACAACAAGTGTCAGCTCAATAAGAATAAAATTTTTTCTTTCCTTCTTAAATGCGTCGCTAAAAACGTCACAGTGGTTTTCGTAATCTTCATACATATTTTCAAACGTGCGACATATTTCATTGGGGTCGTCATCCTCGTAACTTCCTTTATTGAAGTTTTGTATTGTACGCAAATAACTTTCGTATTGTTTGAGACATCTACTTATAATTTCTGCTCCAAATCGTTTTTCTATCAGACGGATTTTGTGTAAATAATATTGAATTCTACTCTTGTGTGCATCTTCCTTTGCATACTTACACTGGTGAATAGCATCGAGTAAATAGTTTATATCGTCTGAACGGAAAAAGTTGGCTATATTTATGTCGGAAGAGGATAATTTTTCAACCGCTGTTTTATATAAACGTTGATACTCGACAGAACACGAACCTTTGGATGGATTTCCAAAGAGTAAATCACACATATTTATGGCTTCTTTAGCATTATTATACTCGTGTTTATATTTCTGTTGTAGCTTTTCTCTTTGAGACAGGGGATTCTCTGCGTTTTCATTCTGTTCTTTTGTACACATATCTGAGCTTTCCAAGTGTAAGTCATTGAAAACTTTACTTATTATCTACAACCTCTGTGCTAGAAGAACATAATCATCAGTAAGACGCATTGTTTAACAAATTGTCCAATGTTGACTTAAAATGATTTATTCACAAACCAATGGGAGTATTTATATAAGAATTCTTACAAAAATTACGGGAATATTATAAGCTATAGTATAAATATTCATTATAAATGTTCATTACTTTGTAAAAATGTAATATGTTTAGGTAATGTAACTTGAAACAACAAACTTTTCTCTAACGTTACAAATATACCGAACTCAAACACTCAATCTTGTAATTTTCAAAGGTGTAGGATTTTTGATTTAGAGGAAGAATTACGAAGGACACAACACTTATTCAAAACCTCAAAACCGAGAAAATGAAAGTTATTATTAATGCCACTCCAGTCAATAACATTCCTATTCCTAAAATTCTAGAATATCTCTCATTTCTTTCTTTACAAACTTGAAAATCCAAAATGTCACGACTAGCATCAAATATCTCGCATATATTTTTCAAAATTTTATAATCTTCAATGCGTTCATTAACCGACTTGCGAATAGTGTCCTTATCGTATTCTACAGGTATTTTATCGTTTTTTCTTCTAACGTCGTTTATCTGACGTCGAATATCATAGTAATTCTCAATAAAATTACTTATAACAATTAATTTATACCGTTCCAAAAACAAGCGGATGTCTCGCAGGCAATATTGTATTAAACAGTCATATACGTCGATCTTTGCACGTTCACAGTGAAAAATCGCTTTATTCAGATCATCAATATTATCTGAAAGAGCAAAGTCCCCCATATGTTTTCCTGCATAACGCAACTCATTAATCGCCGGTACAAACATTCCTGAATAATCGACAGTACAGGAACCGCCAAGGGGAAACATTTCACCAATTTTTATGGCTTCTTCAGCCTCTCGAAACGTCCGTTGATACTCCGCAAGTAGGTCGTTTCGGATCGAAATATACTCGGAATCTTTATTTTGTAAATCCGCCGACATTTTGAGGTTCTCCTTATGTACGCCGAATAAGTACCTTCTACGAGGACTTTGTTAAGGTTTTGTTTTACTGGATACAAACAAAAAACACACGACAAAGTAATCCTTTGTTGTGTGTTTACTCAGAAAGGCAACTCCTTCGGGGCGACCAATACCACTTAAATAAACAAAGCAATTATCGCCACAATAAGAATCAACACGCTTGCAAATGTCCCAACAATTTTACAAAACCTATCTGTATTTTCTTTTTTAAGTTTAGCGTTCAAGTCATCTCGATAAAAATCAAATTTATCACACACATCTTTCAACGTGTTATAGTCTTCAAGACGCGTATTTGCTGAAACCTCTTCTGATCTCTTACCACATCTATCCTTAACGCTATTTATCTTAGATAGGCATTCACCATAGTCGCTGATCACTTCGCTTATAACAACAGACTTATACTGTTCCATAAACGAACGGATATCACGCAACCGATACTGAACCAAACAATCGTAAGCGTCATTTTTCGCTCGCATACAATGAAAAATGGCTTCCGACAAATCCTCAATCCTTCCCGAAACATTAAAATCGCTCATATGCTTTCCAGCATAACGCAACTCGTTTATCGCCGGGAAAAAAACCCCCTGAAATACAATTGAACGCGATTCGTCTTCAAGTTTTTGAACACTTAATTCACCTTGTTTTATGGCGTACTCGGCTTCTGCAAATTCATTTTGTAACTTTTGAAAAAGAACACTTACTTCACCGCCGGTACCCGTATCTTTATCGCGACCGTCCGTAGTCATACTTGAGGTTCTCCGCACGGATACTTTCGAGTTCTTCACGAGTTGTAAACTTTCCTTGTTGCAAAAGAACGTTCCCACTAGCACAAGAAGCTACCGTAAGACGTACGTTCTCCCTTATAGAAGCCAGACGAGACTCCTTGGTAGGAATCTTTATCGGAGGACCAACGAGTTTATCAATCAAGCGACCGAGCATCTTTTAAAACCACCTACAGTGGTTCCTTTTTATGTTTCCTATATTTGGAATTGAGGATACCAAAGGTAATGGTACACACAAATAACGAACCGTCGAAATACGCAACCCGAGGTTGCCAAACTTTTTCGTCGACGATTCTCCCTACAGCCTTGGTATGAACCAAAACTAGCCCATACTGTCATTACATATCTTACAATGTGTCCATATAAATGTCAAGAGAGGGAATTGAAATATAAGAGAAATATTTAGAAAAAATATTTCCATAGAGAATAAATATAAAAGTTATTTGTTCTCTACGGTTTAGTGAGTTTATTAAGCGGGCTTTTCGAAGTCTTTCTAACTTTAAAGACTGTAACAGTTTCTACCTTGAGAGGTTTGATACGGCGGAACCTTATAAAATATTATGAACTTTTCAGAGCATTAAAAATAAACAGTTTTTTTCATATTACCACGAGAACTTTAGGCGTAATAAGAATCCTTTCTAATCAGAATTGAATATTTCGATTATAAAATAGACAATAGTAAACATACCTACTACGCAACAGTACTCTAATCGTGATTATATTCACAATCAGAATACTATCGCATAAGTAGGAAACGTTCTAGTCATATTAGAAATTTTCTAGAACCGTCCCGTCCATTTGAGAATTTGCGCAAAGAATTTTGCGTACCAAGCGCCGACCTCAACAAAGACGTCCCCTCCAAATCGCGGCATATCGACGTGAACGCGTTCGGTTCCCCAGTCGACCATTCCGCCGATCCAGTGGGGCGCGACGTCGGACGCGAAGGCGGCGACGCGTCCTTTGCCTGCTTCGTCGACGACTAAGAACGGACGTTTTTCCAACAACGTCAACTGAACGTCGTCGTTATTGAGCGGCTTGTTTGGCGTGGCGGACAAGTCGCGCCACGAAATTTGCGTTCGATAGCCTTCCAACAGAACCTTCGCGCCTTCTTTCGCTTCAAACTGATTGAACCCTCCGACGCCGGGCGCTGTCTCCCACGGAAGTCCTTCAATAATCTCGTGATTTGTCGTCGGACGAAGCAAAACCGGGGAAGAGTAGTTGCGTCGATCGTCTTCCGACTCCATAACGACGGGCAAAATATCCGCCAAAGGCGACTTGTCGTAGGACGATTTTTTTTCAGGATACGCTCGACCGTAATAACTTTCCCAACCGCCCAGCATCAATAGTCCGGCGCCGTCTTCGCGCACGCGCGCGCAAATATGTTCCATATCGCCCGGATTAAATTTCGCGGATTCGTAATCGCTTACGACATAGAGCGAATACGCTTGCTTTTGAAAATTACCGCTTGGCTTTTCGGGAGAATCGATTCGGTCGAAATCAATATTGCAACGCGTCATAATACCGCAAAGATAAGCGGCCGCGCGCGATACGTCGTCGTCGCCAAGATAACAGACGGTTTTGTTTAATTCCATTGTTTTGCTTCCTAGGTACGATAATCGCTTTAATGAAAAACGCCTTGTCGATCGATCCGACCGACAAGACGAAACGCGCTTTGATTTTCTTTTTTATTTCCCTTCCGCCGCCGCGAAAAGTTCCTTGCAACGTTGCGGGACGAAAATGTCGAATTCTGCCTCGCGAATGAACTCTTCCGTGCCGTTTTCACGTTGTATTTTGATCGTCAAATCGATTTGCTTTTGACTCTTATATTGCAAAATGCCGTTGATCTTGCGTTCGAAGAGGTCTTCGGAAACGCGAATGCGGAGAGTCGGGGGCGTAATGAAATTACTGTAAGTCGCGTATTCGTAGATTGCGGGAATATCAGGGATCGGATCGCCAAGTTCGGGCCAAATGCTTCCTTGCGCGTGGAAGATGCTCATCATTGCTTCGGAATTAGTAAATTTGTGATCCGGGTGCAGATCGGTGATCGTCGGAACGAACAGACGATTCGGGCGCGTTTGGCGCAGGAGCCAGACGAGCGAATTGGTCACGCCCGCGCCGCCTGCGATCGCCGGACCTTCGCCGACGGCGCCGGTTGCGAAACGACGACCCGCTTGAAGATTCAAGGAGCCGTCGTCGTGACCTAAGAAATACAAGTTTTCTTTAGGAAGTCCCAGCGTCGTGAAGGAATTGACGCATTCGTCGCGACGAACGTCGGCGATCGTCTCGCGTTCTTCGTTCGTGCAATAACCCATTTTACCGTTGGTGACCACGCCCGCGAATGTTTTAATACCGCAATGCAACGCGGCGATGAAGGTCAGACCGCAACCGCAAATAATATCGTCGTCGTGCGGGGACAGGAATAGCCAGCGTTCTTCTTCTCCCTTCCAATTCGGGAAAATATCGCCGGGATTGGCGGACGAGATTAAACGCGATTCCTTACGTCGATCAAAAAAAACGGTGGAACTCATAGGACGATTCCTCTTTGTCTATCAAATAAACCGATTCGCTCTTCCCCTAAAACTAACGGCAAGGGGGGGCTTTACGATACGAAGCGGCGTTATACAGAAGTTAGTTAGCTCTAATTTTTTGTTAGAAACGTCTAATTATTGCATACGAACTATCGTCCCGCGTCTATCGTCGTAGGCGCGGGACGTGAACGGATGAACAAAACGCGCGTTTATACGCGATCAGTTTCAGAAAGCGTTTCCGATTTTTCTTGCGCGAGTCGGATGGTCGAGGTCGACGCCAAGCGCGACGCCCGTTTGAACGAGCAAATTCCAACCGGCGACGAGCTGGAAGAACGGCTCGTAACCGACCAGTTTCGGAAGTTTGATCGTCGGGAAGATCGTGTCTTCCGACGAAATCGCGATAACGTTGACTTCGGCGCGACCTTCGATGAGTTCTTTGATCTTTTGGCATTCGCTCGGGAACGGATCGATCAAGACGCAAGTTTCGCCCGCGCGCATAACCTCTTCGACGCCGTGAAGGAGATAGGTTCCTTCAAGATAATCGCTCTTTTTACGCGTAATTTCGTTGGTTTTGAGCGTCAACTCTTCGGCGACGCCGTTGTTTCGACCGGCAAAGTAGAGCATCGGCGCGTCGGCGAGCTTCTTAATGAGTTCGGCGTCGTACTCGGTCTCCATAATTTCCTTCATCATACGCCCGGCTTCCGCTTGTTGTTTCGGGCAACTGCAATTAATCAAATTGCAAAGGATCGAACGATAAACCAAGCCTTGTTCGACGACGCTTTTCGTCGCGGCGACGGCGTTTTCTTTACCGCAGGAAAGCAAGACCGTTTCGTCGGTTACGTCAAATAACTTCGCGCCGGGCGTCGCGGTGACTCCGACAAGGCGCTTATGTCCGGCTTCGCGCAATTTCATCATCAAGGAAATGATTTCCTTCGTTCCACCGCTGTTCGAAGCGCCGCAGACGACCCAATTCGCGAGATCGTACTCTGCGGCTTGGAAACTTCCTTCAGTCGCGACGGCAAGAGCCAAGCCGCGCTTCAGAACGCCGTAAATGAAACTTTTGGCCGGAAAGATTCGACTGGAACCTTCGCCCGTCAAGAAGACGCGCCCCGTCTTCTGAACCATTTCCGCAATCCCTTTGGTCTGCGAGAAATCAAACTTCGCAACGACGTCGGCCGTTTCGAGCATCTCCTTGACTAACGCGAAATTATATTTGGAATCGTTCAAATTCATAATCGAATCTCCTTTATTCTTGTCTATGCGCGAAAGCCTTTACTTTGGCGCGCAACGCAGTCGAAGTCTAACCAGCGGCAACAATATGCGCCTACTGGAACGACTCCATACCGATTTTTCTAATCGTACCAGATTTTGCTATTTTCTACAATAGGGACGTAGCTTCGATTTTATGATTTTAATCGTTTTCTTAATGGATATGTGCTTTTGATAGAATGGGGGATTTGGTCAACAGTCGGTTTTCTACTCGGTTCGTCAATTTTGCGACGAACTTTAGTAAAAAATATGAATTTTTACAAAAATGACGATATTTTTTGCTTGATCGCCCCAAAAAGGTCTTTACGAAATTGGCAAATATTGGAATAATACCCGCGCTTGATTTGGCGTTAAGCGCGACGTCAAGCAAAGAACTTGATACAAAACTAACGCGTAGGGAAGCGCGTCGAGGAACTTATACGGCAAGGATAGTGAAACGCTATGTCAAGAATAGACGATCGCAAGCATGTGAAAATCGAACGTCGCGCCGGGGCGAGTCGCTTATGGCGACGTCTACTTTGGGGCGTTTCTCTTGCCGCGTTTTTTTCGCCTCTTTTTGTTGATATTGAAGGATTGGGGCGGTCTTTTGTCGCGTTTGCCGATACAAAAATCGCTAAGACGATCGATAAGGACGCAAGTTTGTCTTCGATCGAATCGAACGTGTCGTCGGTAGTCTTTGAAGGTCCATACGCGTTGACGCTGGTCGACGGTCAAACTTTGAACGTCGCTTTTACCGCGAAAAATTTGGACGAGTCGGCAAAGAGACCGTCGGTCGTTTTCGGACAAGACAAGTCGACGACGAAACAGACTTGGACGCTGGTAAATTCTAGTCCCGCTTGGATCGGCGTATTTAACGTTCAGAGCGGCAATACGTTGGAAGTTAAGTCGACAGGTTCCAACCCTCTTGGCAAATACTCGACGACGAACGAGGGCGATTTTTCGTTGGTTTCGTTGGACGCGGGCGCGACGCTCAAATTATCCGCCGTTTTACAAAACGACGAGACTCCGCTCGAAAACGAAGTCAAAATGGGCGGGCTTTTAACAAGCGTCGGAGATCGTAACGGCGATGCGACTACCGTCGACGTCGACTCTAAGCAAACGTTGACGGTTGAGAACGGAGCTTCTCTCGGAGGAACGGTCGTTAAAAAGGGCGAAGGAACGCTTCAAATACTTGTCAATAAGTACGTTAATTGGAATGAACGCGTCGCGGACGCCTCGGGAATAAAGCAAGAAACGCTCACGGCGCCTGCCTCAAGTAATTTTAACGCGAGCGAGAGCGCCACGACGCCCGTAATGATCGATTCGTTAGCCGTTCAGTCCGGGACTTTTCGCGTCGCGCAGGGAACCGGGCTTATTCAAGACTCTAATCTGTCCGTCAATTCGATTTCACTAAACGCGGAGGCGACGTTGGACGTCGAATACGCGGGTACGATCAAATTGACCGGCGGCGAGAGTACGCTGGTCTTTTCAGCCGACGACGGTTCCGTCGTGAATCTTTACGTCGATGAAAACGGTTATACGTCTTACGTTTCCGAAGATTTTAACGCCCATATGAAAGTCGGCGCCGTCACGCTGGTCGTCGACGCGGAGTCGCATCAACAGAACGTCGCGCAGGAAATGACCGTTTTTGCGACGACCAACCAAGGAACCGTTGATTACGAAGCGTCGAAGATCAAAGTCGTCGACAATCTTTTGGGGCGTTATTACGTCCTCGATTCCGAAAAATCGAACGACTCTAAAATCGTATTGACTCAGAAAGAAGAAGAAAAATTCGGCGATTTGGGTAAAACGCCGAACGAACGTAGCGCCGGAGCTTCGATCGATTCGGCGATTAGCGGCGGGAATTTTTCTCAATCGCAGCGCGAATTGTTGAGCAAATTGGACGAAAATCGCGGTCGATTTGATTTTAGTTCGATGACGGGCGAATTGCACGCTTCGACCGTCGGCTTTATGTATATGAACAACTTGACGACGACGCAAACGCTTTTTGAGCATATGCGCAACAAGCAACTCGTCGCTTATTCCGGCGGTTCCTCCGTCGCGCCGATGGATTATGGAAGCGTCGCTGGAACTTCTCCGCAACAGAACAACGGCGCCTACTACGGCGGCGCGGCGGGCGGCGCTTTTGATCAAGGTCCGCTCTATTACAATACCGACGCGAATTCTTACGCGCCCGGCGTCGTTCCGATTTATAACGATCCGAACGCGGGAAGTTACCAAATGGGATACCCGAGCGGCGACGGTTATACGGGCGGCGTCTATAACGGCGAGACGTACAGCGAAGGCGGCTACGAATATGGAAGCGGCGCTTACGTTCCCACCGGCGGTTCGTACAATTTAGGTTGGAACGGCGCGAAGCAACGGTCGATCTTGGCGACGTTGCGCGGTCAGGAGGCCGAATACGGCGATCCGGGCACGTTGATTTATTCGGCTTGGGCGACTTCGCTCGGCGGTTCGTTGGAAGCGAAGTTGCATAAAGACGCTTTAGCGTACAAGGGAACGCAAGCCGGAATTTTAGGCGGACTCGATCTCTTTGGTTCCTGCGACTGTCGATTTGGCGTCTTTTACGGGTATCAAAAGAACGATCTCAAGGACAAGGACGAAGAAACTCTTAAATCGGCTGGAATTGGAAAGTTAAGCACAAAAGATCATCTCATAGGCCTATATCATCAATACGGAGACGAAACGGTCTACAATATAGCGATGATTCGCGCGGGATACGATCAGTACGCGACGGAACGCGTTTCTAGCGTTCTTGGTTCGAACGCCGCGTTTACGTCGAAATATGACGGCTACAACGCGGGCGCGAGTTTCGAGCGCGGGGCGAATTTTGCCGCCGAGCCGTTCGTTTTTTCGCCTTACGCTTCTATAGATTACAATTTCCTTTACCGAGAGAAATTTCGAGAGGAATTTGCCGCAGGAAGCGACGTTTTTGCCAACAACTTTGGGTTAGTTGCGAAAAAATCAACGTATCATAGTTTACGCGGTCAGTTAGGGGGACGAATCGCGCTAGACTTGTATCCCGCAAGCATGCAGCTTCGATTTGTCGTTCGCGCGGCGTATATTCACGAATTCCTGAACGCAATGTACGGCAAGACGGAAATGTGTTACGCCAGTTTGCAGGATTGTTCGTCTTGCTTCAACGTCTACGGCAACTCGCTGGGACGAGACTGGGCCGTCGCCGGCTTGGGGATCGATTGGGCGCCTGTTCCTTGCCTCGTACTCGCCGCCAAGAGCGATTGTTTGTGGAACAAATACGTTACCGACGCTTATGGTTCCTTGGGACTTAAATTTCGCTGGTAACGCGACGGATTTGATTGAGATTGGCGACGAACGGTTCGATACGGAGGCTGGAACTTGAACTCGACTTCTTCTTATTTTGAACTTGACTACGCGTTGGCGCGCGCATGCCTCGAACATCGTAAATTCGCGTGGGAAGATTTCGTCGATCGTTTTATGGATTTGACCTTGCATACGATTAGACACGTCGTCGTAAAGAAGGGGAGGAAGTTGTCGGAAGAAGACGAAACGGAACTTTGCGAGGCGATTTTTCGTTCTTTTAGGTACAACGATTATCAACTTCTGCGCGAGTTTGCCTTTCAAAGCGCTTTGTCGACCTATTTGACGGTCTTAGCTCGTCGTCTTGTTTACGCCTTTTTGGAAGAAGAACGACTCGACGAATGAGCCTCGCGAAATTGGAAAGGACGACGGTATTTTGTCAAAAACGCCCGATTTTTCAAAGCAAGTAATTGCCAACGATACAAAAAACGCTATAATTATAAGATTCAAGCCAATTATCGAAACGCGGCGTTGGAGAGGCGTAGAGCGCGTTTTCCGTCGAGACGTTCCCTAAGCGCGCCTAGACGACGAGCCGCAAGAGTAAGAGTCGAGGGGAATATGCTTAACGAAGACGACTTAAGAGAAGTTGCCGTAACGTTTGACGACGTTCTGTTGGAACCGCAGTACAGTGAAGCCGTTCCGTCGGAAGTGGACGTGCGAACTCGGTTGACGCGGAATATCACGCTCAATATTCCTCTTATCAGCGCGCCGATGGACACCGTGACGGAGAGTAAATTGGCGATCGCGCTGGCGCAAGAAGGCGGCGTCGGCGTCGTCCATAAGAATCTAACGATCGATCAACAGGCCGAAGAAGTCGCGCAAGTCAAGCGTTCCGCCAACGGCATCATTCGCAATCCTATTACCGTCGAACCAAACGTTTTGGCCAGCGAAGTCGACGCTATGATGGACGCGCATCACATTAGCGGCGTTCCTGTTTTGGACTCGGACAAAAGAGTCGTCGGAATCGTCACGAAGCGCGACTTGCGTTTTGTGACGAATCTTGACGTTCCCGTTCGCGAATTTATGACGTCCGATCCTCTCGTTATGGCGCGCGGACGACTCACGCTTGACGCCGCCGATATGATTTTGAAGGATAACAAAGTCGAAAAACTGTTGCTTGTCGACGAAGATCAGCGATTGACCGGAATGATTACGATTCGCGACGTCGATTTGGCGCGTCGTTATCCGAATTCGTGCAAGGACGACGAGGGACGTTTGCGCGTCGGAGCGTCCGTAGGCGTTCGCGACTTCGAGCGCGTTGAAAGGCTCGTCGGCGTCGACGTCGATTTTATCGTCGTCGACAGCGCGCACGGTCATTCGCGCAACGTAATGGAAACGATCCAAGAAATCAAGCGACAATGGAACGTCGACGTAATCGCGGGCAACGTCGCGACCGCCGAGGGCGCGCGCGCTTTGATCGAAGCGGGCGCGGACGCCGTTAAGGTCGGTATTGGACCAGGTTCGATTTGTACGACGCGCGTCGTTTCCGGAGTCGGAGTGCCTCAAATTACGGCGGTTGGACGCGCGTCGCGCGTCGCGGAGGAATACGGCGTTCCTATTATTGCCGACGGCGGCGTTCGTTATTCGGGCGACGTCGTGAAAGCGTTGGCGGCCGGAGCCAGCGTCGTTATGCTTGGCGGTTTGTTTGCCGGGTTGGAAGAATCGCCGGGCGAAATGGTGCTGTATCAAGGGCGCTATTTCAAATCGTATCGAGGAATGGGCTCTTTGGGCGCGATGGCGCGCGGTTCGAGCGACCGTTATTTCCAAAAGGGCAAGGCGATCGGCAAATTGGTGCCGGAAGGCGTGGAAGGACGCGTGCCCTACAAGGGGAATTTGAGCAATTACGTTTATCAACTCGTCGGCGGCGTTCGCGCGGGCATGGGGTATTGCGGCGCCAAGACGATCGACGAATTGCGTAAAAACGCGAAGTTCGTGAGAATTTCGCCCGCCGCCGTTAGAGAAAATCACCCGCACGATATTTCGATTACGCAAGAGGCTCCGAATTATTCGTCTTGCGGCGCCAATCTGTAGAGTCTAACGACGTCGAACCCTAAATTTTAATCGGAATAATTGTTAAAATTAGCGTGTTTTAATTAAAGTCCGTTGGTTTAGGGTCGATAAGGAACTTAATCCGAGGCTCGGAAGAAGAGAAAAGCGTTCGAATTAGCGACAATATTCGAGCGTGTTATGAGTGAAGTTTGTTCGTCGTCGGTCTTTTCAAGGAAGAGAAGACGTTTGTCGTTGAAGCTGGAGGCTTTCCCTATGACTTTCTGTCGAATATACGGACGCGCGTTCGCCGTTTCGCGTTTGTTGGTCTTGTCTTGTTGCGCGTTTACGACTTTCGCCGGTTTGACTTACGCGCAGTCGCGAACGTCGCAAGTTGGGGAGAAGTCTAATTTTCGCGACGCCAAGTTAATGAGCGTGTTGGAAGAAGCCGACGAATCGAAGCCCTCGGTCGTCGTTCCTCTAAGCGCGAGCGTGAACGCGGCGCCTAAGAGCGCTAAAGGCGCGACTTGGAACAATCCGACCCGTTCCAACGTCGAGCCTAATTCGAAGATTCGATCCGTCGGCGCGACGTATGCGCCTGAAGTGCAAAAGAAAGCCGTGAGTCAAGCGCAATATGCCGAAGCGATTCCCGAGCCTGCGACTTCGCAAAGTCTTTTTGGCGTCGAGATGGACAAGCCCTATAACGACGCTTGCCCCGATCCGCACGATATGCCTTCTATTATAGACTTGCCCTACAAAGTTATTCCGACTCCGGGCGCGTTTCCAGAGAATTGTCCCTTGCCCGACGAAGCGTTTCAGCGCAAGGCGCCGACTCCGATCACGTTTACTTGGAAGGCGTCTTCCTTGTGCTATAAACCGTTGTATTTTGAAGACGTGCAGTTGGAGCGATACGGACATTATTGCCACCCGTTGCTGCAGCCGATCGTTTCTCGCGCCAGATTCTTGATTCAAGTTCCTTTGTTGCCTTACAATATCGGCGTCAATCTTCCCAACGAATGTATTTACGACTTGGGCTATTATCGACCGGGCAACTGCGCGCCGAGTATGCTGGAACCAATTCCGATTTCGTTGCGCGGAGGATTGTTTGAGGCGGGCGCTATCGTGGGAACGGCGGCGCTTATTCCCTGATCGTTTGAGTTAATATCGTTTCTAGGCGAACAAACGAAGACGGGGGGTGTACGGCTAGTCTCGATGATGC
>JAZUGM010000283.1:0-3387 GCA_045641205.1 Thermoguttaceae bacterium | reverse complement strand
AAAAAATCTTCAAAGACGGCTGGTATGTGACCGGCGACGTCGCGCGAATTGACGAAGACAATTTTATTTTCATTACCGGGCGCGAAACGCGTATGTCGAAAATCGGCGGGGAAATGGCGCCGCACGAGTTGATTGAAGAGAAATTGCTGGAGATCGCGCGACAAATTCGCCAAGAAAAAGGTTTGAATCTCGAATCGGACGCGCCGACGGGACCGCAGTTGACCGTGACCGCCGTACCCGACGAAAGGAAAGGCGAAAAACTCGTCGTTTTGTACGTCGACTTGCCCGATTCGCCCGAAGAAATTTGCAAGCGCGCGACGGCGTTGGGAAGTCTGCCTCAACTTTGGATTCCGGCGGTCGTCAATTTCAAGCAGGTCGACGCGATCCCCGTCTTAGGAACGGGCAAGTTGAACTTGCGCGAAATCAAAGCGCTGGCGCTCAAGATTTACGGACTTGAAGAAAGTTTATAAGACGAAGGTCGTTTCTTAGCGTTAAGTTCGCCGCGAGTCGTCGCGACGAACTTTTTTTTTGTAAGCGTTCACGGTAAGCCGCTGCATTTAATGCGGCGGTTGACGTAGATTTACCGAAAAACGACCGATTTCAGATTCAGAACAGAACTTTCGCGCTCGCGTTTGATCCGGCGTTTTATTGCTCAAACTCAACCGCCGTATTAAATGCGGCGGCATACCGCGCGCGTTTTCCGTGAACCATTACTTTTTTTGTAAGCGTTCTCGCAAATCAGAAGTTCATAAAAAACGCCAATCCCTCTTATTGTATTTTTTTTTTTTCTTATACAATACTGCCGAAGCGATCGCGAAAGACTCCGAGCCGACAAGGCGGTTCGTTTGCGTCGCGACAGTGCGGAATCGATAGTTCAAACGTCTAACGGAACGCGTTTGAAATTTCGTTTATCGTGTTTTTGTTAAATCGTAGACCGTCGACGACGAAAGACTCGCGACAATTGCGAACGTACTATTGACGCGTCAAGCGCGGGAACGTTTGACGTCGACGCAATAACCGAGAGGAACGCTATGCGTAAGAACGCCAAGAAATCGCGTCGTTCGACCGACGCTCGAACGACAAAATTGAAGCTGGAAACGCTTGAAGAACGACAATTATTGACTGCCGTCGGTTGGAACGACGCGTCCGCTAACGAACCAATCCCTTACGGTCCAGCTTTTTGCGCGATGCGTAACAACGAATCGACGATCGATTTGTCGACTGTTCAAAACGACGGATCGCCGATCCTTACGACCGGCACGGAACCGTTGGTCGTGGAGTCGACCGACGGATCGGGCGACGGATCGCTCCGTTGGGCGATTCAAAACGCAAAGGACGGGGATACGATCAAGTTCAATTTGGAAAAACTAAACGGCGCGACGATTTATCTAGGAGGAACCGACGAACTTCTTATTTCGAAATCTATAACGATCGACGCTTCCGAATTGTCGGAAGGAATCACGATTAACGCCGGTTACGAAGACGGCCGAGTCGCAAGCGGACGCGTTTTCAGGATCGAGGGTATTTATACGACAAACGTTGAAATAATCGGCGTAACCGTAACAGGAGGCAGTTCAACTTCGTCCGGCGGCGGGATTTACGTGAATCACGCGACGTTGACGCTTACGAACTCGAACGTTGAAGGGAACGACGTAAGTCAGGGCGACGGCGGCGGGATTTGCGTGAATAACGCGACGTTGACGCTTACGAACTCGACTGTTGAAGGGAACGACGCAAGTCGGGGTAGCGGCGGCGGGATTTATATGTATGGCGGCGCGGCAACGGTAAACAACTCGATTATCGGCGGAAATAACGCTTGTTTCGGCGGCGGTTTATTTACGCGCAATTATGCGAGAGTAACGTTCGCAAACACTGTTGTCGCGCGAAATTCCAGCGACGGTAACGGCGGCGGAATTTACGCCGACATTGGATCGAAAGTAACGTTAATAAACTCGACGGTTGCAGGTAATTTTAACAATTCCTACGGCGGCGGAGTTACTTGGAATAACGATGCGACGATAACGTTAAACAACTCGATCATAGCAAATAATTCCGCTTTGAAGGGTAGAGAGAATATTAACGATGCTAACGGAACTTTGTCGAGCGACAGTCGCTGCTACATAAACGGCGACGCATCCGTTTATGCGGGCGTCAAATTCTTCGTGGTTCCTCCGAAATTCGAGGACGGCAAACTGGCTAACGCCGAGGCTTTGGACTTGCGTTTGGTTGAAGGCTCGCCTGCGATCGACGGCGGAAACAATTCCTTCGTCAACGAATTTACAGATATTGACGGTAAGTTGCGTATTCGTCAAGGAAAAGACGATTCGACGCCGAGGGTCGATATTGGCGCCTACGAGTTTACGGCTCTTGACGCTTCGAAAAAAAACATATATCCGACTGTCGTTACGTCGAACGGCGAGCGTCAGACGGGCAAGGTTTCCCTTCGCGACGCGATTCAATACGGGGACGAAGGAGATACGATTAAATTTAACGACTCGTTGGAAACGATTACGTTGGTCGGCGAAGAGATCGTAATCGACAAGAATTTGACGATAGACGCGAAAGGCGTAACGTTCGACGCGAACAAAGAATCGCGCGTCTTCAACGTCGCGACGAACGCGACGGTCGTCGTCGACGGAGGAACGTTCTTGAACGGTCTTGCCGACAAGGGCGGCGCAATTTCCAACGCCGGTGTTTTGACGCTTAACGGCGCAACCTTCGACGGCGACTATGCGACGGAAAGCGGCGGCGCGATCTACAATTATGGAACCGGCGATGCGACGCTAATCAAAACGACGTTGAAGAACAACGTCGCGAATAAAAACGGCGGCGCGATTTTTAACGACGACGGCGCGAAGTTGACGATCAAAGGCGGAAATATTTCCGAAAATTCGGCGCGCAACGGCGGCGCCTTCGCTAATTACGGAACAATGACGATCTCCGACGAAAACGCCGAAACGACGATTTCGACCAACTATGCGGATCGTTTTGGCGGCGCGTATTTCGGTTGCGGTTCGTTGGAGATCGCCGGAGCCGCTACGGTTGCCTTCTCCGGCAATAGCGCCGACGTTAAAGGCGGCGCTATTTACAACGACGTCGGCAAAGGTTCCGTCGAAGGTCGAAAGGGAACCGTTACAATTACGGGAAACGCTAAGTTTACGGACAACCAAGCGGGAGAACGAGGCGGCGCGATCGAATCGTATTCTTCGCTGACGATCACGCCGATTGCGGGACGTTCCGCCGTGTTTGAAACAAACGACGCGACGAAATACGGCGGAGCGATCGACCTTGGAGAAGACGTCGAGGCGACGCTTGGAGGGGAATTGACGTTTAGCGGCAATACTGCATCGGGAATTTCAAATCAGGACGGCTTTGGCGGCGCGATCT
>JAZUGM010000282.1:0-20538 GCA_045641205.1 Thermoguttaceae bacterium | reverse complement strand
AGACGGAAAAGAAACGCGGTTAGTAAGAGAAAGTGGAATCTAACTCGGGGGATTGTCAAGGGGGCTTTCAGCCCCCTTAACTCGCGTTATATTGGAGGCGCAGCATTTAACGAACGTGCTGAATATTTGCAATATAACGTATATTTGAAAAAGAAATTAATAATAGCGCGTTTATAGGAGGGACAACGGAACAGCTAAACAATTCGTAAACGTTTACGGAAAAACCTTGCGATCGCGGATCGCCACTACGATAAAACTATGATTCAGAAAAGGTCGAAGCAAGAAACGCCGCGTTTGCGACGTTCCAAATTTGTAATATTTCGACGTTTTGAAGAAAAATCGACAAAAGCGCGCCGCATTTTACTGTCGGCGTCTTTCTTCAAACGGCTAAAATATTACGAAATTTTGAGAAAACGCTTGATTTGCGATCAATTTACAATTACAATTAATTCGACGTTTGGAGTTTCGAAGGATAAACGTTCATTTTACGGCGTAAACGCTATGAGTCCTCAAAGAATTAAACGCGAAGAAAACCAACCAAAGAAGCGTCGACGTTCGGGCGACGTTTCGCACGAACAAGAGTCCGCCGAAGAAAAGAGGCGCAAACAATTCGAACTTGCGCGCGCCGCTTTTAAGAAGGGGGGATCCGTTCACGACGTCTATTTTCATTTTATGTTGAAAAGTCCCGCGTTTGCCGCGCGTTTTTTGGAAACGTACTTGCCCGCGCAATTACGCGACGCGCTCGATTTGAGCGATCCGAGCAAGATTAGTCTTATTTCGACCGATTTTTACGACGCGCGATTGAAAAAACACGTCGCCGATCTGATATTCCTTGTGAAATACAAGGATAAAGACGAATACGTCGCGTTAAAATTGGTAGTCGAACACAAGGCGCAAAGCGGCGCGTCGATCGATCGCAAGACCGTCGCGCAGACGTTGAAGTACGTCGTTCTTGAAGTCGAAGAGGAACTGCAGAAAAAGACGAGCGACGAAATCGTTTATCAGCCGTTGGTCGTCGTATTTTACACGGGCGCCGATCCCTCCTTTGAAGCGCCTTCTTGGGAAAGTTCTTTTCCCCTTCCAGAATCGTTGCAAGTTTCAGATCTTCGGGAAGGGCAAATTAGATTCAAGCCTTTTTGCGTCAATTTGACGCGTCTGTTTTTAGAAGACAAATTGAGCGACGAGGACTTTTTACGCGTAATGCCCGAGATAATGGCGCGCGCCAGTTTGAAACGTTTGGACGAAACCTTTGAGACGTTGTTTAACGCGTTGGGTCAAATTGAAAATTGGACTGAAGAAGAGGACAAACTTTTCGCCGCCAGTCTCAATTACGTCGCGTTAACGTTCGACAAACGCTTGTCTGAAAAAGAAGTCGGAATTTTGCAACAAAGCGTTAAAAACGGAGAAGCGGGGCAGAGAATGAAAACTTTTTTGGATATGATAGAAGACAAAAGCAAACGCGAGGGCAAACTCGAGGGTAAACGCGAGGGCAAACGCGAGGGCAAACGCGAGGGTAAACTTGAGGGCAAACTTGAGACGATTCAAACGATCGCCTCGTTGCGGTTTTCCGAGCCTTCCAAACGCCTGACGTCGTTGTTGACCAAATTTAACGATCTGAAACTCTTGGATCAAATTCGACTATTCGCTTTAACGGCGCCTTCCCTGTTCGACGTCGAAAGTTTTGTTGAAGATTTGGCGCGCGCTAACCCCAAATCTAAACGCGTCGTCAAAAGGCGAACGGCGTAGTTTTCAATTCGTAGTAAATTTCGCGTA
Source organism: Thermoguttaceae bacterium (assembly GCA_045641205.1). GTDB lineage: Bacteria > Planctomycetota > Planctomycetia > Pirellulales > Thermoguttaceae > RUG369. The sequence continues at coordinate 18,765 of JAZUGM010000282.1, read as the reverse complement.
ACCGTTCACGGGATTTTTTAGCTAAATCTCTTTCATCGTTCGATCTCCCTCTTGTTTTACTTGTTATTTGTCGATAAATCCAGTATGAAAGACCCTAAAGACGTCAGAATTCGCGAACTCGAAGTTGAAGTTCGCAAACTCAAAGAACTCGTTGCCGAGTTACTAGGACGACTTTCGAAGAATTCTTCAAATTCTTCGAAGCCGCCTTCCTCCGATATTGTCTCTCCGCCAAAAACGTCTGATAAAAACCGCAAGTAACCGATGCAGAAGTAAGGCGGTCAAAAAGGGCGTCCGCGAAATCCTCGCGCGGGGATCCGTTTTTCGCGCGTCGGCTTTCGCCGTCGATCCTTGCGGGACGTTTATTCCGAATCAACGCGTGTGAGCAATAGGAGCGAATTTTCGTGAACGCTTGCGTCTTTTCCGCAAACGGCGCGTTTCAAAGACTGAACTATTACGAAAATCGTGAAAAAACGCTCGTGGCGCTCGTCAACGCAAGATCGAATCGGAGGCGTCGGCGGTTCTTGGCGTCGCGTCGGAAATAGGCAGATGATTGAGCGCGTCGCGCACGAGCGGGGTCCAAAACGTGTTGACGTTTTGAGATTCGACCAGCGCGCTAATCGGATCCGAATAGGGGATCGTCTCGCCCGCTTTTGCTTTGGACAAAAAGGCTCCGTATTTCAACTCGTCGCGTTGATAACACGCAATGATTTTATTGGCGTAAGCCGAGTCGAGAACGACGCCCGAGGGAAGAAGTTTGAAAGAAACTTCGAAATCGTGAAAGGGCGTCGCGTCGTTGGCAAAACGCAGAGACGCCGCCTCTCGAGGAAATATCTCCAATAGTTTTTTGGCGCGTAGACCTTCCAATACCTTGGTAGGAACCGAACATTCTTTGAACGCGACCGAGCCCGAACCAAGAAAAACCCCTTGACGAATCGCTCCTTGGTCGATCGTCAACTTAGTAAGTTTTCCGGTAAAATTAGGAAGGGAGAATTCCGCGCATAATTCGTCGATTTGAAGGTTGCACAGGAGGAACGCTTCAAAGTTCGTCGTCCAAACGCGCGAATCGACGCCGACGTTTGGCGAGGATTCCGAAACGACGTTGAGCGCGGAACTAAACCGTTCCTCTTGAAAGTTTCGATCCGTCGACGAGCGCACGACGCCAAAGAAATAACATTCGTCTCCAAGACGTCGCAAGCTAGGCAGGAATTTTGCAACGAAACTTACGGGCGTCGGAACGTCGCGCGAATCGTATTCAACGTAAGACGTTCCGTCGTTTTGGCGCGTCTGCGAGTAATAAAACGGTCGAGGACGCGCGAGCTTTTGCAGTTCGAACAACGTTTCGATTCGACTGTAGTTTTCCGTTTGAACGAACAACGCGCGAAAATTTTCCAACGTCGGATATTCCGACGCAAAAGCAAGGACTTCCCGACGGATTGATTTACCCGAAATATCCGCTTCGCCTTGTGGTTTCATCAGCGCGGCGGCGCGGAATATCGAACGCAACTCGCTGTTTCGAAGAGGCTTTTCATTTATGTCGCGCGCCTGAGACGACGCTTCGAATTCGTCGTCGCTTTGACAGATTATCTCTTGAACGACGAGACAAATCGCTCGATTTTCCTTGACGCTAAACGCGCTTGTCAACGCATCGATTTCGTCTTGAAGTTTGTCAAGTTGCGAATCGCGACAATAAACGCGCGGGACGACGTATAGTTCAAAATTATCCGCAAACGCGTTCGCTTCGTCGAAATACGAACGAAACGGATATTCTTTTGAATCGTCGGTCTGTTCGTCCGTCTCGAGAAATCGATTTTCGGCAAATTCCGCGCCGACGTCTTCTTCAGATTCGTTTTCAACGCGTCTTGTTCGTTCGTCGAAAGAACGCGCGAACGACGCGAAGATTGAAGAATCCGCTTGACGAACTCGATAGATTTTGGGGCAAAAGAAGGACGCCCGATTCGTTTTTTTATTTAAAAACGACACGCGCGCCAATAACTCGACGTTAGGACGCACGCGAGAATAAGAGCCAAACTGCAAACCGACGGGCGTTTGAGAAGACAAACGTTCGTTCAAAATTCTTGAAGCGACGGGCGTTTTTTGCCAAAAGAGCGTAAGGCATACTAGAAACAACGTCGACGGTCCCAACAAGAGAAAAAGCGTCGAAGCCCAAAATCGGCGCGCGCGTTCCTTGAGTCCTGACATTACGTCGACCGTTTCTCTTGTTTGGGTATGTTTAAGGAGGAAAACCGCGTTTTTTGCGCGGCGACGACAACTTTGGGGGGGTAAGAAAATTAGTCGTCGTTTGACTCGTTCGAAATCAAACGACGACTCGACGTTCGTTGTTGATTTAATTATTTAACGGCGGCGCTAGCTTCTTTAACTTCGTCAATAAACGCTTTGACGGAAAGGGGCTCGCCGGTCGCCTGCTCGACGAATTCTTCCCAAGGAAGCGAATTACCCGGCGTAAAGACCTTTTCTTTGAGCAAAGCGCCGAACTTCTTTTCGTCGCCGCCGGATTCTTTTTCCAACGATTTACGCAGTTGCGCGCCGAACAATTCGCCGAGCATATAATTGTGATAGTAGACGGGCGCGATGACGAAATGCGGCTTCGACGCCCAGTCGGCTTTGTTTCGACCTTCGAGCGGATCCAAGCCTTGATAACGCGCGGTGATTTCTCCCCACAATTTATTGAGGTCTTGATCGGGATTTTCGTACAAAGCCTTCTCAAAGAAGGTCATAACCAACGTCCATCGACAGAAAATAAGCTGTTCGCGCAGTCTTTGTTCTTGCAACGCGGCGGCGACTTCTTGCGCGCGCGCGGGCGCGACGCCTCTATTTTCGACAAGCCACTTCGGATCGCGCGCTTTGGCGCCGAACGTCATCGCGATTCCTTCGGTCGTAAAGATATGCGCGGCGGTTCGAATATTATAGGGCAAGGTTCGATCAAGATTGTAATCGTAAATCGCGTGTCCAAGTTCGTGAAGTTGCGTGTCCATCCACTCGACGTCGGGCTTGATGTTGCACAAAATACGAACGTCGCCTTCCATATTCATATCGTTGCAAAATCCGTGTTGCGATTTGCCTTCTTTTTCGAATAGATCGCTATTGTCGACGATCGGGCGAACGTCAAAACCAAGTTTGTCGTAATATTTGACGGAAACGTCGACAATATCTTCTTTCGAGATTCCTTGATAGAATTCGTTGGCGTTGACTTTAACGGAAGGAGGCGCCTGTTGGAAGAACGGGTTGTCGTAATGCCACGGCATAATTTTGTCGACGCCGAATTTCTCCTTTAATTCGGAATCCAACTTCACTTTCATTTCGTTGAAGTACGGAGTCGTCAATCTATCGAGGTCGTTGAAAATAGCGATCAACTCGTCTGGCTTGAATTCTTGGAAGGAAGTCGTCATTTCCCAATAGTTATTGTATCCAAGACTACGAGCCGCTTCGTTGCGCAATTTTGCCAACTCGATCATTTTAGGAGCGACAAGCTCCCCGACTTGTTTCAGAGCGTCCCAGATTTCATAACGTTTGGTCGAATCCGTTTCCTTTTCCAACAACGCGAGAAGCTCGTTGTTTGTTCGTTCGACCCCTTCGTAAACGGCGCGTTGCGTTTGAAATATCTGTTCGATTTCGGAACCAAGTTCGACAATTTTTTTGTTTAACTCCGGCGAAATCTGCGATTCTTCAAAGGCGCGTTCGGCGACGTAAGCCGCGCGTTTTTCGAGCGCCGTCGCGTTCGTCGCTTCGGCGCGAAGTTTTTTGAGTTCCGCGTATTTTGCTCCGTCGGCGTGATAGTTCGACAAGGCGAGCGTCGCTTGAGCCGACTTCTCAAACGCTTCCGGCGAACCTCCGATCATCGCGTCCCACCAAGTATAAGAGACGTCGCAATACATTTGGCGATAATCTTTTTGGTACCGTTGCATAAAAGCGTCGAGACGTTCTTCGGGCTCGCCCGCGTATGAAGACAAAGTCATATTGGTTCCGATCAGCGCTATTGCGCCAGTAAGGGCGGTAATAATAAAGGACGCGCGTTTCATTTTCGTCGTTTCGTATTTGTCTTATAACGTTTTTGTTGGAACAAGGCGTTAAATACGTTGTTGAGCTTGACGAGTCAAGCCGCTGGAGTATAGTTCTTTGAAGAGGTCGAGTCAAGAGAATATATGTCGTTGTTGTTGTTTTAACGAATAAAGCGAACTTTTGAACTTTAATTTTTCTTTCGATTTTTGGGAATTTTTTAAAAATGTTGTTAAGCGTTCTTCTATTTCGTCCGAAACAGTTAATGCAGTTGGAAGACTTAGGTCTTCGAGCCTTGAACGCCGGGCGCGTTTGAAGCGGTCGTAAAAGATTGCTCGACGCGTAAAGACGCTTATGCTCATATAGGCGGATCGTCGTTAAAGGATTATTGGTTTTTCGGATATTGTTAAAGTCGAAGGGGTTCGTCGGTCGATATTTCCTACGGACTAGAAGGCGTCTCTACGCGTGTGGAACGTAGGGACGCGCTTTGTCGCGACGGGAACGCCTGTCGCGAGGGCATATCCGAGACCTGAGATAAAGCCGCCCTTACGAAGACGGGTAGTTGCGTCGGTTCGACGAACTTTGAATTCAAAGGTCTAGGCGACGTTGAACAAACGTTTTGACGGAGGGAAAACGTCAAGCGATTCGTCGGCGCGGAAAAGCAAGCGACGCGTCGTCGTTTCGTAGTAGTCTTGCGTAAGGTCGGCTCTTTTGAGAGTCGCGTTTGTTCGGTTGGAGATGTAAGGACACATAAAATGAAGAAAACAATAAAGACGTTCTTGGCGTGTTTATTGGTTTGTGCTGTCTCGGGCGGTTGTATGAGCATCCCGAATAGCGCGACGGTGTCGCCAAAGTACTTTAAGAGCAAAGGACAAGGCGGCGTTCGTAGCGAGATGGAACAAATCAATTTCGTTAAGTTACGAATGGACAAACCGGCGGAGGAACTGCTGGGTCCGAACGACGTGTTAGGTATTTATATCGCCGGTATTACCGGAGCGGCCGAGGAGGCTCCGCCGATCCATAATATTGATTCTGCCACGGCTCGTCCCGCTTCGGGTTATCCGTATATGGTGCGTTCGGACGGCACGTTGTCGTTGCCGATGTTGCCCGAGCCGATTTACGTCGAGGGTATGTCGTTGGTTCAAGCGGAGGAAGCGATTCGTTCCGCTTATACGTTGAAGCGTGAAATCGTTCCGACTGAAGCGAATATCACCGTTTCGATGATTAAGCCGCGTACTTATCACGTTACGGTAATCCGCGAGGACGTTACTTCCGACGACCAACGATATTCAAGTAGCGCCGCTAACGGCGGCAAGGGCGTCGCGTATATGTCCAGTATGCAACGCGGATCGGCGACTTCGCTTGAATTGCCCGCGTACAAAAACGACGTCTTGGAAGCGTTGAGCCAGACCGGCGGTCTTCCCGGTTTGAACGCCAAAAACGAGGTTGTCATCTTGCGCAAGGCGTATAGCGACGAGTTTAGCAACACCGACTACGGCGAAGGAGCCGGATACGCGCAAAGTCAAGTCGCGCAACGGTACAACGAGACGGGCGTTATTGACGGCTTGAATTCCGACGTCGGCGTCGTTCGGATTCCTTTGCGAATCGCGCCGGGCGAAGAACCGCCCCAACTTACCTCCGAAGACGTGACGTTGTACGACGGCGACGTCGTTTATATCCAGTCGCGCGAAGCGGAAGTCTTCTATACCGGCGGACTTATCAAGGGCGGCGTTTATCCGATTCCTCGAGACTACGACTTAGACGTTATGGGCGCTATTGCGACGGCCGGCGGCGCGCTCGGAGCTTCTGCGGGAGCGATTCCTGGAAATACAAGCGGCAAAATCAGCAGTCTTTTGCCGGCGAGCCGTATCATCGTCTTGCGCGAAGTCAACGGTAAACAATACGCGATCCAAATTAGACAACGAGAAATGTTGCGCGATCCGTCGCAACGTATCCTGATCGAGCCGAACGACGTTATTTTGGTCGAATACACGAACGCCGAACTCTGGTTCAATATGCTGTACAATATGATCAACTTCAACGTCAGTTATAGCGACTTCAAGTAAACTTTCGGTTTGACCCGTTCTTTTGAGTTGGTCGTTTAAGGCGCGGTTTCTTGCTTGCGAACCGCGCTTTTTTTATTTTGTCTTTTAACTTTTTTCTTTACGCCCTCTTTTTCTATAACGATCTTAATTCGGCGCTTGACTAGCGCGCCAAAGCGGACTAAAATTGACGTTTGAAGCGTTTCTTTTGAATTTAGAAGATTTGCGCTTTGACGTTGTGTTTTTGTCGTTACATACGACGTCTTTTTTCCCGTTTTACTGGAAATACAGAAGATGTTTTTTAAAATCGATCGATTTCATTTGCGTCTGACGTCGACTTTGGCAGTCGCGTTTGTCTTGTGCGTTTCGGCGAATTATCTTTTCGCTTGCACTAACCTTATCGTAACGAAGGGCGCTTCCGCAGAGAACGCCTGTATGATTACCTATACCGCCGATTCCGCCGGTTTCTTCGCTCGTTTGGCGATTATTGAGGCATCGGACGGAACAGAGCCGGTCGCCGGAGGAAGCGACGTCTTTCCCAAGGGAACGCCGACGCATAAAGTATTTGGCTTTGTTGGCGAAACGGTGATTCCTTCTTTTCAAGGGATTATGAACGATCGTCAAGTTGCGATCGCCGAAACGACTTGGGAAGGTCGACCCGAATTACAAAATAAAGTCGGTCGATTTATGTATCCTGAATTGATGACGGCGGCGCTCCAAGGCGCGTCGACCGCGCGCGAAGCGGTCGAGTTGATGGGGCGTCTTGTCGATCAGTTCGGTTATATCGATGAAGGCGAGTCGATTTCCGTTTGCGATAAAAACGAAGCGTGGATTTTTGACGTCTGCGGAACGGGCTCCACGCCGGAGACGGAAAACAACGGAGCCGTTTGGGTCGCGATGCGCGTACCCGACGGGGAAATTACGGCGCACGCCAACGTCGCGCGAATCGGCATCTTTCCGAAAGACGATCCCGAAAATTGCCTCTATTCGCAGAACGTCGAATCCTTCGCGATTAAGCGCGGATATTACGATCCCGACTCCGGCAAGCCGTTTTCTTTTAGCGAAGTTTACGGCAATTTTTCCGTAAAAGACATTCGCGTTTGTGAAAAACGCGTCTGGAGTTTGTTCCGTCGCGCGGCGCCTTCGTTGAATTTGTCGGTCGACTACGCGCAAAACGGAACGGGCGCGCCCTATCCTTGGTCGATTAAGCCGGATCATAAATTGACGACCGCCGACGTCGCGGCGTTAATGCGCGATCATTTCGACGGCACGGAATTCGATATGTCGGAAGGAATCGACGCCGGTCCTTACGGTTACGCGATGCGTTGTCGACCGCTCTATTGGGAAGTCGACGGAAAGAAATACGCTTGGGAACGTCCGATTTCGACGCAACAGACTTGTTTTTCGATTATTACGCGTTCGACTGCGGATTTGCCCGACGTCGTGGGAGGACTTGTTTGGTTCGGTTGGGACGATTCTTACACGACTTGTTATTCGCCGATTTACGCCGCGTCGACTCGCGTTCCGAAATCGACCGATCTTGGAACGATCGAACGTTTCGATATGAAATCCGGATGGTGGACGTTCAATTTCGTCGCGAATTACGCCTACCCGCGTTATAAGGAAATGATTCCCGACATTCAAGCGACGCAACGCGAACTCGAGGATTATTTCTACAGCGCGCGTCCCGCAGTCGAAAAAGCCGCCGTAGAATTGGCGAAAACCGACGAAGCGCTTTGCGCGCAATTCCTAACGGATTATTCCTCGATGCAAACGGAAAAAGCGCGCGATCGCTGGGAAGAATTGGCAAACGCGTTGATCGTCAAATTTAACGACGGATACACGCGAACGCCGGACGGAAAATATCCGAACGTCGGGTATCCTGAAGAATGGTTGCGACGCGTCGTCAAAGAACGCGGCGAAGACTTCGCTTTGCCCGACGAAGAAACGAAAGAATAATCGGAAGCGAAAGAATATCGTCTGACTTCTTACCTTAGTTGCGGATCGGATATTTGGACGAGGAATCGTTCCAAAATCAAGCGCGGCTCGATGCGACTACCCCCTTTAAGATCGACGTCGGCTTGTAAGAGAAGCGAGGCGAGCTTCTTCGCGCGTCTCGCGCCTAATTTTTTGAGTTGCGCTTCGTTTTTGGCGCGCGCAAAGGGGGGCGTTCCGACTTTCGACAACGCGGAAGAAAGCGTCAACGTCGAACGCGTCGAAGGATCGATTTCTTCAAAGAGTTGAGTCGCCGCCGCAAATCGACGCAACGTCGCCGCGATTTGCGCAAGTATCGCGATCGGAGCCTCGCCCGCGCTAAGCAATTTGTCAAGTTGACGCAACGCGTCGGGCGCGTCGCCGTCAAGCGCGGCGTCGAGCATATCCCAGACTTTTCTTCGCCGCCAAGCTCCGACTTGCTCGCGAACTAACTTGACGTCGATTTTACCCGACGGCGTCGAAAGCGCGAGCCGTCTCGTTTCTTGATCAAGCGAACCTAAGTCTTCGCCGACCGAATCGATTAGCTCTTGAGCCGCGTCGCGCGCAAGGGACGCTCCGCATTTTTGGGGCGCCCAGTCGATCAGCCACGCCAAGACGTCTTTGGAACGCAACGCCTTGCAGTCTATGACAAGACCGACTGCAGACGCCTTTTTATAGAGTCTAAGATTGCTTGGAAAGGAAGCGAGCTGGAGGACAAGCGCTCCCGCCTTGCTCGGCTCGTCGAGATACGCTTCGAGGCGCTCTTTGTTTTGCGAGAGGAACGAATCGGCTTGTTCGACGACGACAAGACGCCTGCCCGAACCGAACATCGCCGCCGTAGAGACTTCGCGCAACACGTCGAGATAGGGAACCGTCGTTCCGTCGTATTTCGTCAACGAGAAATCGGCTTCGTCGTCGGTTAAGACCTGCGCGCGCAACGCCTGGAAGACTTGAGCGCGTAAAAAGAGTTCGTCGCCAAAGAGGACGCAAAAGGGCGGAATCGGAAATTTTTCAGGTTGCTTAAGATATTCCAGCGCAACGACGCTCCCCATAACTCCGCCCTTTCGTAAAACTTGTCGGATTTGACGCCGACGCGGAAACGCTTTTACTTATTGGCGCGTCCGAGAAATTCGCCGGAACGCGTGTCGACTTTAATCGTTTCTCCCTGTTCGAGGTATTCGGGCACCATAACGGTCAAGCCCGTTTCGACGACGGCGGGCTTTTCGCGCGAAGTCGCCGAATTACCGCGCGCGGCGGGATCGCACTGCGTGACGAGAAGTTCAACGGCGGCGGGAAGGGTGATCGCGACGCAACGTTCTTCATAAATGAGCGCGTAAATTCCCTCAAGCCCTTCTTTGACGTAGTTCATTTCTTCCGCGACGTCTTCTTTCGCGATATTGTACGTCTCGTAGTTTTCGGAGTCAAGGAAATAAACGTCTGAAGAGTCGGCGTAGCTGAACGTAACTTCGCGACGGCGGAAATCCGCTTCGTCAAGCGTGTCGGTTCCCTTGAGCTTCAGGTCGATTTTGTCTTTGGTGATAAGATTACGGCAACGGAACTTATAGAGCGTCGCGGCGCCGCGCGCGGAAGGCGTTTGAACTTGAAGGTTCTCGACGATAATCGGAGCCCCGTTGTATACGAGAACGTCTCCGCGCTTCATATCTTTGGCTATCATTGGTCTGATCCTTTATTGAGGAATGGACTAGCTGTCGTATGTAAACAGGCTAACTGTTTTATTTCGAATCGGCAAGGCAAACGCCTGGAAAAAAATTATAACTTTTTCCAAGTCGTTGAAAAGGCGGCGATTTTTGGCGACGCGTTTTTTTTAAAAGACCTAAATCGCGCGATATGTTGCGTTTGTTATATTTGACGCGTCTTGCCTATCTTTTGACGAACAGTTCTTTGTAATCGTTCACGGAATATTTCGAACAAGGTTCGCGTTGAAATCGCGCCGCTTGCGCGTCGGTTCCCACGCTACGTTTGTTCTGAAATTAACGCGTCGCACGCTTAACGTTTCGCGGACTGCTCTTGCGACTGTTCCTGTGATTTCTGAACTCCTGCAAACGACGCCAATTTTTTCGTTTGCGCTTTGAGATATTCGACCCAACGTTCAAAGAGTTCGCTAATTTCGCGGCGGAACTTGTCGTCGAAACTTCGCGCGCCCCCGAAACGAATCTGTTCCGCGCGTTGGAAGAAATCGCGTAGACGACGCAACGTTTCCGTTCGTTCTTGGTTTTCGTCCTGCTCGGCGCCAAGTCGCGCTTTGTTGCAACGTTCCAACTCGCGGTCTAAAAATGCGACGATTTCCGCGTCGGTTAGCGCCTCGACCGATTGAACGAATCGTTTGCGAACTAGTTGTAAGAAAGCCGTTCGCGCGAGATTTAATCCTTCGACCGGCGATTCTTCAATTTTTTGCAGTCCCAGTTCCAAACGTTTTCTAGCCGCGTCGATAATTCGACGATTACTCGCCTCGACGCGGCGCGCGTTGTAACGCAGAAAAGCGCGACCGCCGAAAAACAGACCGATTACGGCGCCTAGTCCTAAGAGAAGAAGAACGGCGATCATCGCGTATTTTCTGATTTGAAGATTCTGTTTCGCAAGCTGTTCGGCGTATGAATCGACCGCGCTCCGATCGGCGCTTTCGTACTCGTCGTCGGAATTCGTATCGGAAGAAAGCAAACTCTCGTGAACGTTGAGAGGGATCGCTTGCGACGTCAAAGGAATAAATTTTCCCTGTTCGACGTCGAAATAAGAGATCGTAATCGGCGGAATTTCTTGCGCGCCTTCCTTTGTCGGTCGAATCTGATAATCGAACGCGGTTCCGTTTTCGATCGCGCGCTCGCGAGGCTGATAGACTTTGAAAGTTCCGTCGGCGCCCAACGTTTTCGATAGGTCGGGCGCTTTGGCGGCGTCAAAGACTCCATAGCCCTGCAACGTCAGCGACAACGTGAAGGCGTCGCCGACGGCTACGTCGTCGACGTCGACGTCGACGGAACTAGTAATTCGACCGTATACGCCGACATAGTCCTTAGGCGCGTCTTCCTCGGGTATCGACTTGACCGATATTTGCAACGGATCCGTCGCCAAATAAACCGTTTGAGACTTCGGATTCTCCTCGTCCGTAAAATCGATAAAATTACCTTTGAGCGTCGCTCCGGGGAACGAGAGCGCGACGTCCTTTGTCGCGCGGACGGTTCGTTTGAACGAATATTTCAAGTAACCGACCTTTTCACCCGAGGCGTTCGTTCGTTCGACGCGTTCCGATTTCGGCAGAAAATAGGTCGAACGACGCGCGCCGAATCCAAACCCGAAATCAAAGGGATCGTCGAGATCGAAAACGCTTTGCGAGAATCGATAGTTGTTGACGGTGAAGCCGTAGTTTTTGGCGAGTATTTGATCGAGCCACGTTTCCAAATCGACGTCGGGCAAGAGCGCGTCGTTGTTTTGCGCAAGCCAGGGGATCGTAAGACTAGGCGCGCCGACGTTTTGGACGATTAACGACATTAAATCGGAATCGCGATATTTTTCCGGCGCTTCTTTAATTAGGACGTCAAGCGTAATTTCAAAGGGACGCAACGGGTATACGCCCGAAGAAGGGGAAACGGAGGTTTCTAAGAGGACAAGATCGGTTTGCGTGGCGCCTTGAACCGTCAACGTCGCCGGGGACGTCGTAAGCTCCTTGCCGTCGACGACTATTTTAGGGGCGTTTATCGTGAATACGCCCGATTTTTTCGGGGTTAACTGGTAATTGAAATCGATCGTTTTTGTTTCGACGCGAGCGCTTCCGAAAGCACGAACGCTTGAACTGCGACTCGCGCCAAGGGGGCGAACATAGAAATCGGCGTCAAGTTCCTTGAGTTCCGGCTCTTGATCGGGCTCCGCGTTGACGACGCTCACGACAAGTCGCGCCGATTCGCCTTGATAAATTTGCGGAGGATCGACGCTCAAACGCAAACTCGGCTCGGCGGCAAAAGAGAGGGACGTAACGTTTAGAAATAAACAAATCGCGACGAAACACGCCAAAAAACGGTCGAGCGCGCTAACAACGGTTCTGCTGGAAGGGAATGTTCGCGACATTAGGTTTGTTTCCATATGAGTTTCCGCCGTCGAAACTCCAACGGCTAAACGAGTTGCGTTGATTTAAAGGAAAGGGCGGTTTACCAGTCTTTACCAGATTTTTCTCGTCGTTGTTGCGAAGTCCGAATCGCGCGGCGAATCTGTTCGGCTTCCTTTTGACGTTGTTCGACGAGTCGCACAAAGGAATCCGCCTCTTTTTGCGCTTGGGTCTTTTCCGGCTCGGGCGCTTGTTCTTCCTTTTTCTGCGTCGGGTCTTCTTCAGAGGTCGTCGCAGAATTTTGTTTTTTCTGTTCCTGGCGCTTTTCTTCCTCTTCTTGCGACTCGTCTTTCTCCTGTTCCGATTTCTCTTGTTCGTCGTCTTGTCGATCTTGCCGATCTTGATTCTTTTGGTCTTTCGACTCTTGATTTTGATCTGATTTTTTAGAATTTTGGGAATCGGACTGATTTGAATCGTTTGAATTCTGTTGATTCTGTCGGTTTTGTTGATTCTGTTGATTCTGATCTTGCAACGGACGAACGATTTCTTGCATTATTTGCTCGATATTCTTTTGCGTTTCTTCCAACGTCTTGGCGTCCGCGTCGCTCAATTTGCCTTTGTCGACTAAATTTTTGCTTTTTTGGATCGAATTAAGCAAGTCTTGTTCGGAGTCCAACGCGATTTGCGCCGAACGACGAATTTTTTCTTGTTCCGATTCTTGTTGCGACGACGCGGAATTATCGGATTTTTCCGGGAGATTATCGTCAAAGACGATTTCGTCCCTTGCCGCTTCCGTTTCGTTCTCGTTGGTCTTTTCCTCGTTTCTTTCAGACGACGTTTCGACTTCCGACTCGTTTGTTTCGGTCGACTTCGCGTCGGGCGCGGGGGCTTCTTGCGCGATTTTTTTTGCTTTGCGCAAAAGTTCAAGCGCCGAACAATTAAGCGCGTCTTGTTTCCAGTAATAATCCTCGCGTTGCGCGTCGTCAAATTGAGCCGCCTTAGCAGTCGAGACGATCTTGCTCTTTTCCGCTTCTTGCGACGCAAGATTTTTAGCGAGTTCGTCGTACCGCGCGGGCGCGTCTCTTAATGCGGTCAGTTGCGTTTGAGCGCGCCGCAATTCCTTGCGCGCCGACTCGACGTCGTAATTGGCGAAGTTTTTAGCCGCTTCTTCTCGACGTTTCGAAAATTCCGCGAGCGCTTCTTTGACGCGGCGCGCGTCTTCTTCTGGATCGGCGCCGACGTTAAGCGCGCCTCCTTGCGCGTCTTGCGTCGTCGAACTCGCTTGAATTTGAGCCGTCAAATTAGCCGCGACGTCGGCGGCGTCCGTCTCCAAATCCTCCAGCGCGCGTCCTTCTTCGAACAAATCGCGATAGAAAGAACTTTGAGACGATCGCTTTTCCGATCGTTGCGTTTTCTCTATCTTTCGCGACGTCTCTTCTTGAAGCCACCGCAAACGATCCGCAGGGTCGACCAACGCCTCCGCGCGCAATTTCAATTCCCGTTCTCGTTCGTTCCGACGCGTTTGCTCGAGCCAAGCGACGGTCGACTTGGCGTTTTCTCGCGCGGTCGACGCGACGCCTTGATCGCGGCTCGTTTGACGAAAGCGACGCGTCGCCTCTTCGGCTTTAGAACGGACTTCTCGACGCAATTCTTCACGCTTTTGACGTTCCCGCTCGTATTTGGCGACGAAATCGGGCTTTTCGGGCTTCTCCTGCGAATCCGCCGTCGTTTCGTCGGACGACTCTTCTTTTTTGTCCGCGTCCTCGACAAGTTCCTTAGACTTGGCGAGCGCTTGAGCCGTCGCCAACGCGCCAAGATTAAAATTTGCGCGGTCGGCGACTTTTGCGGAGGAAACGTCGGTCAAATCGGAAAGAATCGCGGCGGCTTCTTCCGTTTTGCCTTCGGCGTATAAGCCGAGCGCTCGATTATACGCGTCAAGCGTCTCGCGCTTGCTAAGTTTTTTTTCGGACGCCGCGCTTTTTTCCGCGACGTCCTTAGTCGCCGCGACGCCTTTTTCCGCGTCGTCTTCAGGCGCGATTTTTGTCGACTCTTGCGCGAAAGCGAATGGAACGGCGAAACTGAACGCGAGTAGAAACGTCGACGCTTGCGTCAAGTTGGAACGGTTTGAACTTCGCGCGCGACGCCAACGCGTCGGCAAAAAATAAGCGAACGCGAACGCGAAAAGCGCGACGGCTAGGAACGGCTGATAACGATCTTTCAATACGACGCGGTTCTTTTCTTCTAACGCCGTTCGTTTTTGCCTGTCGACGCTTGTGCGATAAACCTCGGCTAAATTGAGCGTTGAATCGGCGTAATAATAGCGTCCGCCGGATATTTTCGCCATTTCTTTGAGCGTCGCGACGTCCGGCTTGCTCGAAATTTTCTCGCCGTCGAACGTTTTGTCGCCGACTCTGCGTCCCGCGACGTCGAAGATCGGAATCGGCGCGCCTTGCAAATCGCCGATCGCGATCGCGTAAATCGGAACGCCTAATTTTGCCGCGTCGCGCGCCGCTTCCAGCGGGAGCGAATCGTGGTCTTCGCCGTCGGTTACAAGAATAATCGAACGTTCGCGCTCGGCGGCGTCGCCAAATCTTTTGAGCGCGAGTCGCACGGCGTCCCCGATCGCGGTGCCTCCAAAACGCGCCGTTGAAACGTCGATTTCGCGCAGTAAATCGCGGAAGAAAACGTAGTCGGTCGTCAAAGGAATTTCGACTTGAGGCGCGCCGGCGAAGGCTATTAAACCGATTCTATCGCCGACCATCGAATTCAAAAGATCCTCGACGTCCAATTTTGCGACGCTTAGACGATTAGGCGCGACGTCTTCCGCCAACATCGATTCGGAAACGTCGAACAGGACGAAAACGTCTCGTCCGAGCGAAGAACGCGACTCTTCCTCAAGTCCCATTTTAGGTTCGGCAAGGACGAAAACGAGCGCGACGGCGGCGAGTCCTAACGCGCCGTTCTTTAGCGCCGTCGACAAACGAGATTGCGGCGTGAAAAGTTTTCGCAACATATCGTTGGAAAAAAGACGCTCAATTTCCGCGTTTTGTCGCCTAGTACGACGCGAGAAGTAGAACCAAACCGCCGGAATTGCCAGTAGTCCGAGAAAAGCCCAAGGATTGTTCCAAAACATTTTATCTTGATCTTTATTTCAACGCGAGTCGGGGAAAGGGACGCAAAGGGACGTTCAAGGGAAGGTTCGAAAGCGACCGCGCTTTAAAAACGCGTAAAGGAAAATCAAAAAAGCTCCGACCAAAACAAAAGGACGATACCAATCGTTATATTCGGCGTAGGAACCCGCGTCGAATCGAGTTCGTTCGAGTTGGTCGATTTCTTCGCAGACTTTTTTCAACGCGTCGACGTCGCCCGCGTAATAGTAGCGACCGCCCGTTTCTTGCGCGATCATTTGCAACGTCGCGGGGTCGAAATCAAGCGATCGACGCGTTAAAAATCCTCCGAAAGAAGCGACTGTTTCCGACGTACCGACGCCGATCGTATAGACTTTGACTCCGTAAGCCTTTGCGACGCGCGCGCCTTCCTCGGGCGAAAGGACGCCCGCCGTCTGTTGACCGTCGGAAAGAAAAACGACGATTTTCGTTTTGTTCGTCGAATCTTTCAATTTGTCGACGGAGGTCGCGAGCGCGTCTCCGATCGCCGTGCCCGACTCCTCCGCCGCGACGCGCGTGTTCGCGTAGGGCGTTCGTCCTTCTAATTGCGCGGGCGTTTGGATTTTCTCGAGTAAATCCAAAAGGGACGCGTGATCGAGCGTTAAAGGACAGCAAGAGTCGACGAATCCTCCGAACGCGACTAGCGCGATCAAATCGTCGGGGCGTCCGCGAAAATCGTCCGAGCCAGCTACGAAATCGTGAAAGACCTGTTTTACCGCGCGCAGACGGTCGACTTGCCGACCGTTTAAATAAAAATCTTCCGTCGCCATCGAGCCGCTCCGATCGACGCACATCGCGATCGATATGCCGTTTCCAACGACGCGCGATTCACGAACGCCGCATTGAGGACGCGCCAACGCGACGATCAACAACGCGGCGCCGACGTAAAACAAACAGGGTAAAAAGCGTTTGAGAGAAGCGGCGCGACTCGGCTTGACGTTTTCCAATTCGGAAACGGTCGAAAAGAGCGCGGAAGCGCGCGCGCGACGTCGAACGAACGGCTCGATCAAAGCGGCGCAGAGCAGAGGCGCGAGCGCGATAAGCCAATAGGGCGAAGCAAATCGGAACAGGTTCATTTTAAAAGAATAAGATCGTTTCTATCTGGACGCTTTTTCGACGTCGATTTGCGAGTCTTGCGGAGAATCGGACGTTTGATCGGACGCGTTTGCCGCCGCCGTCCCGGACGCCTCGAGTTCCGCGTTTTGACGCGCGATTTGTTCTTCAACTTCCCGAAGTTTGGCGGCAAATTCCGTCGCCGCGTTCTCGACGACTCTTCGAACGGAATTATAGACGGCGCTCGCGTCGTTGAACGTCGTCGCGCGCTTGGCGAATTTCACGAGGTCGACCGAATTCAACGCGTCTTCAAGTTCGCGCTTGATTTCCGGCGTTTTGAGCGTCGAATATCCGATCGTCGCGCGCAACGCGTCGTCAAGTTCGCGCGCGATATTAAGAACGCCCTCGAGGGCGCGCGTCGCGTCGATCGTCGCGAGAATCTCTTGCGTCGTTTTTTCTTCGGCGTTGATTTTAAACTCGTCTCTCAAATAGACGCGCAACACGTCGACGACTCGAGCGTAAAATTCCGGCTGATTCTCTAAGAAGACGCGCGAGACTTTCAACGCGTCCAATTCGCGCAGGGCTTTTTCTAGCGGGGGTTCAGGCGGCGCTGTTTCCGTCGGTTCCGAATTCTTTGGGACGCGAGAACGCAACGCGTAAAAGATCAAGGCGCCAAGTACGAGAATCGCGACGACCAACAGAACCCAAAACGTCGGGAAAGGACGCAACGGCTCGAGATTCGGCGCGATTTCGTCGATAGATTTCGTCGCTTCGTTTTTGTCTGTTGCGACAAGGGTTCGCGCCGAAAGAATCACGACGGACGGCTCGGCTTCAGATTCTCCCGACGTCGGGACAAATCGCAACGGAATCGGCGGCAGTTTGTTCTCGCCGTTTCGCTTAGGGTAGAGTTTCCAACTTCGAACGACTTGATCGCGCTGGTCGTCTAGTTCCGATTCTTCATCCGACGACGATTCGACTTCGAAATCCCCGTAATCGCCTTCCACGTCGTTCTCGTCTAAGCGCAAGGCTCTTGGTTTTTCGATTATGACGCGAAAGAGAATCGGATCGTATAACGAAACTGTTTCGGGTAAGCTCGAAACGTCGATTTTTACCGCGCCAAGGGGCGTCGCGAGCGTCTGAGATTCTTCCGAAGCTCGCGCAAAACTTGACGCCTCTAGGAACAAACACGACGCGACAAAGAAGACAAACGCTAAACGTATCGCGCCAATTTCTGTTTTTTTCGTTGCTTTCATCGTTTTTTCAACGCGTCGACCCGCGTCGCGGCAAAATTCCGATTCGTCAATGTTGTTTTTTTCGCGCTTGGAAAAAGGCGCGCAACGTTCGCGCGTAGTCGGAACCGTTCTCTATGAAAATCGATTCGACGCGCGATTCCTTCAATTTGGCGGCGATCGACGCGCGTTTGTTGCGCAATCGTTCTGAAATCGCGGCGCGAACGCGTTTTGAGCCGGAGTCGAATTCGACGACGGCGCCCGTTTCCGGGTCTTCAAGGGCGACGAATCCGACGTTAGGAAAGGCGTCTTCCAACGGTTCGGTTACCGAAATCGCGATTAGGTCGTGTCGACGTCGGCAAAGCGTCGCTTGACGTTCCAGTTGCGGGACGTAAAAATCGCTTAGTATGAAGACGACGGCGCGCTTTTTTAACGTTCGATCAAGAAATTCCAACGCGGCGTTGAGGTTCGTCTTTTCTCGTTCCGGCTTGACCAACAGCATTTCGCGCGTCAGTCGCAACGCGTAATTTTTACCCTTTCGAGCGGGAAAATATTTCTTTACGCCGTCGGCAAAAACGAGCAGACCGATTTTCTCGTTGTTTTTTAGCGCGGAAAACATCAACGCCGTTGCTATTTCCGTCGCCGTTTCAAGTCGAGAGCGTCGCGAGCCGAAGAGATTCGAGGCGGAAGCGTCGAGCATAAAGAGAAGCGAGCGTTCGCGCTCCTCTGAAAAACGCTTGACGTAAGGCTTGCCCGCGCGAGCGGTCACGTTCCAGTCGATCGTTCGAACGTCGTCGCCTTCAGCGTATTCGCGCGTCTCGTCAAATTCGATCCCCTGACCGCGAAACGCGCTCTTGTATTGTCCGCTGGAGACGTCGTTGGCGATTCGATTCGAAACGATCTCGATTCGACGAATTTTCCGCAACGCCTCTTTGACGGACGCTTGTTCCAACGCCTCGGCGTCTTGCGAGGAACCGCTGGGAACGGGAGGACGCGCGACAAACGCGCGTCGAAATAGGGCGAAGAGGTTTGACATTGCTTTCGTTTAATTTCTTTGCGGGAGAACGCGCGATTACGGAACCGGTACGACGTCCAATATTTTTGCGATTACGTCGTCGGTCGTCAACTCGTCGGCTTCCGCCTCGTAAGTCAACACAATGCGATGACGCAAGACGTCGGCGGCCAAGTCTTTGACGTCTTGAGGCGTCGCGTAGCCCCGACCGGCGAGAAGC
>JAZUGM010000281.1:0-3070 GCA_045641205.1 Thermoguttaceae bacterium | reverse complement strand
CTTCGCGCGTCAATTTGAAAATTCGCGAATTAGGAATTTTGTCGGCGTCTTCGACAAAGCCTCGTCCCGCCATATTCGACTGCCCCGCCAAGACGACGATTCGAAATTTGTCCTTAGGCCGGAGTTGAATCGTCGAATCCCCCTCTTGTGCGCGCAGAACATTCGGCGCGCAAATCGTGCCGAACAGCGAAACGAGGAAAAATGAGAAAACAATAAAACGTCGATTAGTCATTGGAAACGCCCTGTTTGTTTTGAGTCGTCGTTTGTTTGTCGTATTGCCGCCCGAAACGTTGCGCGAGAATACTGACGACGACTAATTGCATCGCGTGATAGATCATCGTAGGCAAAAGGAGAACGCCCGCCATAGTCGGATCGGTCAGAATGACTCGCGACATTACGGCGCCGTGAACGAGCGATTTTTTTGAGCCGCAGAAGAGCGTCGCGATCGAATCTTCGCGATTGAAACGAAGAAATTTGCAGACGGCGGCAATTATTCCGTATACGGTAAAAAACAGTCCGATCGTTCCAAGCGTTAAAATCGTCAATTTTCGAAACGACAGCCCGCTGAACATATCTTGTTTAAAGGAACTGCAAAAAGAAACGTAAACGATCAAAACGATAACGCTTTGATCGAATCGTCGCAACTTATTTGCGTTGCGGCGCGAGAACTCGCCCCAGCGGCGATTTGCAAGTATGCCGAGAGCGATCGGAATTAAGACCTGAAAAACCAGTTTGATCAACACGGCGTTAAATTCTCGTCCTCCCGTTTCCGCAGTAATAAAGATTCGCATCCACAACGGAGTGAAAAAGACGCCCAAAAGACTTGAAATACTCGCGTCAAAGATCGCGGCGGGCACGTTGCCGCGCGCAACGTTAGTCATTACGACGGACGAGGAAACGGTCGACGGCAACGTCGCCAAGAAGAAGACGCCCAGAAGCAAGCCGGTCGTCGTCGAACTAACGTCCAAATTCAGTTCCGCAACGGCTTCTTGATCGTTAGTTTCGTTTTCAGATTCCGCTTGATCGACGTCTCTTTCAAGCGCCGCTATCGCTTGCGTCGTCGGTATTGCGTTAAAAACCGCCATTGCCGACAAGACAAGAACGGGAAACAGAAGGAACGTCGACAATAAAACGACGACGTGCATCTTAACGTTTCTGAGCCCTTCGTAGATTTTTTCCCAATTCAGACGCAATCCGTAAAAGAAAAAAATCAGAGAGACGCCTAAATTGGCGCCGGTCGCAAGGGAAAACCAACCGCGATGCGCCCCGACGGTCGGATAGACCCAAGCGAGTAAAATAGCCGCAAACAACGAAAAAATAAAACCGTCTATTCCAAAACGACGAAGCGTTTGTTTCATAGTAACGTCCGTTAGAATAATTTTCATTTTCGAAGGGAATCGCGTCGACGCCCTTTGAAATTCTATATCAATCTTAAAATACGACAAGACGTTTTGAAATTTATCTGTAAACGCAAACGTTCGCGCGTCGAGCTACCTTTTTTCGGTTTCTACGGGATCGATCGAAGTTCAACTTTGTTAAAAAAAATGTGGCAAACGTCGAAAAGTTACAAAATTGGCGTTATTTATTTATGGAAAATCTTTTCGGCGCTTGTCGACTCCCCCTTTCTTTGATAGACTGAAGAGCGTTGACTGTCGACTTCATAAGAGTCGAAGAATAATTTGTTCTCGTTTTGCGCGTTGCGACGTTTGCGCCAACGCGCGTAAAACGTCGATATAAAGCGAGGTTAGTTGTGAAAAAATCGTACTTAGCGATCGATATGGGCGCGTCGAGCGGTCGCCATGTTGTCGGGCATTTTGACGGAAAAAGAATCGAATTAGAAGAACTCTATCGTTTTGAAAACGGCGCGGTCGATATGAACGGGTCGCTTTTCTGGGATCTTCCGGGTCTTTGGAAGAGCGTTCAAAACGGACTGTACGCCGTAGGAGCGAAGTACGGTTCGCAAATCGCGAGCGTCGGAGTCGACACTTGGGGCGTCGACTTCGCGTTCATTGGGCGCGGCGGCGAAATTTTGGGCAATCCTTACTGCTATCGCGATCCTCGCACCGACGGCGCTATGGAGCGCGCGTTTAAAATCGTGCCGCGCGAAGAGATTTTCCAACAGACCGGCTTGCAATTTATGGAATTCAACTCTCTCTACCAGTTAATGGTAATGAAGGAAAAGAATTCGCCCCTGCTCGACGTCGCCGAACGACTCTTGCAAATTCCCGACCTCTTCCACTGGCTCTTGTCGGGCGTCGAAAGCAACGAATACACCAACGCCACGACCACGCAATGCTTCAATCCGACGACGCGATCTTGGGCGTTTTCGCTTCTGAAAAAATTCGGGATTCCGACGAATTTCTTCCCGCCGACGACCGAGTCGGGCACGACGCTCGGCGCGTTGCGCGCCAAATTGGCCGCCGATACCGGTCTGACGTCCGCCAAGGTCGTCTTACCCGGCACGCACGACACGGCGAGCGCCGTCTTTGCCGTTCCGTCCGCGAGTCCGCTTGGAACGCCCGATTGGGCTTATATCAGCCTCGGCACGTGGGCGTTAATGGGAATCGAATCGCCGCGTCCCGTCGTCAACGACGTCGTTTCTAAGTTCAATTTCACGAACGAGGGTGGCGTCTGCGGTACGACGCGAATCCTTAAGAATATCTGCGGCATGTGGCTTTTGCAAGAATGCCGACGCGTGTGGAATCAACAAGGTAAGAAGAACGCGATCGGTCAGCCGATCGATTGGGAAGATATGAATATTATGACGGCGAACGCCAAGCCGTTCGTTTCGTTTGTCGATCCCGACGCGCCCGAATTTGCCAAACCGGGCAATATGCCGGAATTGATTCGCGCGTTTGCAAAGCGAACCGGGCAGGTCGCGCCCGAAACCGACGGCGCTATTTTGCGTATGATCGTCGAGAGTCTTGCGTTAAAATTCCGACGCGTCTTGGCGATGTGCGAAGAGATTGGCGGGCGTCATATCGACGCGATCCACGTCGTCGGCGGCGGCGTCAAAAATAAGCTGTTGCTTCAAGCGACGGCGGACGCGACGGGGCGCCGCGTGATCGGC
>JAZUGM010000280.1:0-4251 GCA_045641205.1 Thermoguttaceae bacterium | reverse complement strand
AATGCGAGATCGCAAATTTGGTTTTGAACGAGCCCAAAGAAATTGGAAACGTTCGCTTCATATTGAATAATTCCTTTGGAATGGTCGGAATTAACGCCGTGACGATTATCGGCAAATACGAAGGCGATTGATTTAAGCGCGCCTAATTTGTTCCAATTTAACCGCCGCGTTATATGCGGCGGCTTACCGCGAACGGTTACGAATTTACAATTTCATCACATCACGCTTTAACGACAACGACGACGGCGAGCGTCGACCGCGAGCCGCAAGGAGTTTCAAAAATGACGTCGGCAGAATTGAGAGAATCGATCATTGACATCCTTACTGAAATTGCGCCCGATGAAGATTACGAAGGCTTGAAAGACGACGTGTCCTTCCGCGATCAACTGGGTATGGACAGTATGGATATGCTTGACGTCGTTTTGGGTTTGCGTCGTCGTTATAAGTTGCCTATTCCCGAGTCTGATTATCCGCGACTCGATTCGATGAACACGACGATCGAATATTTGTTGCCCTTGTTGAACGAAAAAAAGGACGCCTGAGTTTGAACGGGCTCCGTTTTAAGTAGGCGCCGTTAAAATAATCGACGCTTTGAACGGAAGCGTTTGACGTTGGAGAATACTTTTGTACTGTCGACGAAACAATAAAAAACGAATTAGCGACTTTGTTTTCGGGTCGCGCGCTTGGCTGAACCTTACGCGCCGTCCAAGGGACGGCGGCAAGGGTTCGTTTGTCGCGTTTGCGCGTTGACGAACGAACGAGGCTTTTGGCGCGTCGAATTTCGACGTAGTTTGTTTATTTGCGTTTAGTTTTCACGGTACGAAAGGTTAATGTAATGGATACTGAAAAAAACGTCGTCGATTCTTCCCGACATATCATAATTTTCGACACGACCTTGCGCGACGGCGAGCAGTCGCCCGGCGCAAGTATGAACCTCGTCGAGAAGCGCGAAGTCGCGTTGGCGTTGGAAGAACTCGGCGTCGACGTTATCGAGGCGGGGTTTCCGATCGTTTCGCCCGACGATTTCGAGGCGGTTCGCGAAATTGCCGGTTTGGTTAAAAATTCGACGGTTTGCGGCTTGGCGCGTTGTCGCGAGCAGGACATAGACCGCGCTTGGGAAGCGTTGAAGGGCGCCGTCGATCCTCGGATTCACGTCTTTTTGGCGACGAGCGCCGTGCATCGCGAGTTCAAATTGCGTATGACGCAGGAAGAAATTATCGCGCGCGCGGTCGAAGGCGTCAAACGCGCCAAGGGATATTGTTCAAATATCGAGTTTTCGCCGGAAGACGCCTGTCGAACGGAAATCGATTTCCTGTGCAAAGTCGTCGAGGCGACGATCGACGCGGGCGCGACGACGATCAATATTCCAGACACGGTGGGGTATACCACGCCCGTCGAAATGACGAAGCGGATTAAGACGCTCTTTAATCGCGTGCCTAATATCGACAAGGCGATTATTAGTATTCACTGCCATAACGACTTGGGGTTGGCGGTCGCGAACTCTTTGGCGGCGGTCGTCGCGGGCGCGGGTCAGATTGAATGCGCCGTCAACGGCTTGGGCGAACGCGCGGGCAACTGCGCTTTAGAAGAGGTCGTAATGGCGTTGCGCGTTCGAAGCGACGCGTTGCAAGACCCCGAAAAGCCCGAAAGATTAGCGACAAGAATCGATACGACGAAGCTCGTTCGCACGAGTCGAATCGTCTCGAAAAACACCGGCTTGAGCGTCTCTCGCAACAAGGCGATCGTCGG
Organism: Thermoguttaceae bacterium; assembly: GCA_045641205.1. GTDB lineage: Bacteria > Planctomycetota > Planctomycetia > Pirellulales > Thermoguttaceae > RUG369. Next base: position 2,502 of record JAZUGM010000280.1, on the reverse strand, counting down.
GCGCAACGCTTTTGCGCACGAGGCGGGCATTCACCAAGACGGCGTGTTGAAAGAACGCACGACCTACGAGATTATGCGTCCCGAAGACGTCGGTTTTAGTCAAAACGACTTGGTTTTGGGCAAGCATAGCGGACGCGCGGCGTTGAGCGATCGCATTAAGAAACTCGGGTTCAAAATCGAAGACGGCGCGATCGATCCGATTTTCACGCAGTTCAAAATCTTGGCGGACAAGAAAAAGGAAGTGAACGACGGCGATATTTGCGAGTTGGTCTATCAACAGACCCATTGCGCGTCTGCGAACGTCGGAGATTGGAAATCCGAATCCTACGCCTTGAACGGTTCCGGCGAAAGCGCTTGCATCGACGTCGTTCTTTCTCAAAACGGCGTTAAAAAAGTAGCGAAATCGCAAGTCGTCAACGGTCCTGTTCACGCGCTTTTCGAAGCGGTGAAACAAATCGTCGGATTGGAAGGCGACGCCGTTTCGTTAAACGAGTTTAAAATCGAGGCGGTTCCGGGCGGCGGTTCCGACGCCCAAGGGCGCGCGGTTGTCACGTTGCGTTATAAGGAACGACCCGACCAGCAGTTCCGCGGACAAGGAACTTCGACCGACGTTTTGAAGGCGGTTCTCGACGCATTTGTCGACGCCGTTGATCGAATTTTGCATATGCGCTTGGCGCCCTTGACCGAGGTCAAAGCGAGAGTTTGAAGCGGTTCCATATAGTCGCCGGTCGGCAATGAACGAATAGAAAGCGTTTTTTAGGAGCTTTTTTCCTAAAAAACGCTTTTTAGTTGGCGCTAACGACGCGGAAAATCCGATTAGTATGAAAGCGCGCGTTGTCGACCGACGCGAGGCTGGGTTATTGGGCGCCGAGCGCGCCGCGAGAACGTCGACGTTTTGACGCGACGCTTGTTCATCAGAGTATATTAAGCGTTGGAGAAATTTCCGTGCTTGCTTGTAAATCGTCGCAATATTTTTTTGGGCCGTCTAATCTGGTCGATCTTGTGCGTTATCGCGCTACGGTTCAGCCAAACGATTTGTCCTTTGTTTACCTGACCGACGGCGTTAGTTCGGAAATTCGTCTGACTTACGGGGAATTGGATCGTCGTTGTCGCGCGCTTGCGACGTGGCTTCAACGCAATAATATGCGCGGAAAACGCGTTCTGCTTCTCTATCCGCCGGGGTTGGAATTTATCGTCGCGTTTTACGGCTGTCTTTACGCCGGAGCGACCGCCGTGCCCGTGTATCCTCCTCGGCGCAATCGTTCGATGTTGCGTATTCAGGCGATTTGCGACAGCGCCGAGGCGAGTCTCGCCTTGACGACGCAGGACGTGTTAGATCGCGTCGTGACGATTATCGACGAGACGCCGAGCCTGAAGAAAATTCCGTGGAAGGCGACAAACGAAATGCCGGAAGGACTCGAGGACGATTGGGTCGATCCTCAAATCGGTTCCGAAGAACACGCTTTCTTTCAGTACACTTCCGGCTCGACGGGTACGCCTAAGGGCGTAATGTTGACGCACAAAAATATGTTGCACAACGCGATGTTGATTTCGACCGGGTTTGAACACACGCGTTCTAGCAAGGGCGTTTTCTGGCTTCCTAGTTATCACGACATGGGGCTTATCGGCGGCGTTATCGAGCCGGTCTATTGCGGTTGCATCAACGTGATGATGTCTCCCTTGTCCTTCTTGACGAAGCCGTTGCGTTGGCTGACCGCGATTTCGAAGTATCGCGCGACGACGAGCGGCGGTCCGAACTTCGCTTACGACCTTTGCGTAAAGAACGTCAAAGACGAAGCCTTGGAAGGGCTTGATTTGAGCAGTTGGCGCGTGGCGTTTAACGGCGCCGAGCCTGTTCAAGCGGAAACTCTAGAAAAATTCGCGCGCAAATTTGAACCTTGCGGGTTCAAATACGAGTCGTTCTATCCTTGTTTCGGATTGGCGGAAGGCACGTTGATCGTTTCGGGCGGTATTCGCGACTCCGCGCCGATCATACGGAACGTCGACGCCGACGCGTTGGCGGCGGGCAAGGCGGTCGATTCTATTCAAGGCGCCGATCACGTTCGCGCTCTTGTTTCCAGCGGACGCGTTATTTTAGACCAGCGCATCGTTATCGTCGATCCCGAAACGCGCAAAGAGTGCGAATCAGGGCAGGTCGGCGAAATTTGGACCAAGAGCGACAGCGTCGCGCAAGGATATTGGCGCAACGAAGCCGAGACCGAACGTTGCTTCCGCGCGTACGTCGCCGACACGGGCGAAGGTCCTTTTATGCGCACCGGCGACTTGGGCTTTATGATCGACGGCGAATTGTTCGTCACCGGTCGTATTAAAGACTTGATGATTATTCGCGGCGTCAACGTTTATCCGCAAGACGTCGAATTAACCGCGCAACGCGTTTCGCCGCTCTTGCGTCAAAACAACGGCGGCGCCTTTATGGTCGGCGAGTACAAACAGGAAAAATTGGTTCTCGTTCAAGAGGTCGAGCGGCGTTTCAAGGCTGAA
>JAZUGM010000279.1:0-16618 GCA_045641205.1 Thermoguttaceae bacterium | reverse complement strand
GGGGGGAGGTTTGTTAGGCCGCGTAGTTTGAGGCTCGAAACGCTCGAAAAACGCGAATTACTTGCCGCCGACGTAGCAAACGCGTTTTCTAGCGACCTCGCCGATGAATACGACGAAATTCGCGCCTTGTTTCCCGAACTGAATCTTCCTCAAACGACGGATTCTATAAACGTCGCGAGGCTCGACGCGTCCAATCTCTCCGTTGAAAACTTCCAAAAAGCCGTCTCCGCCGCCGGAAAAACGACCGTCGACGATCTGATTATTCTGCAGACGACCGACGCCGCGCATACGCTAACCTTCGCAAACGCGACGGACGAATTTGAAATTGCTATCGACTCTGCAAAATACGGTTCGCTGACCGTCGTTGCGTTCGGAACGCAACCTCTGACGATCGATGCGAGTCGGACGACTAGAATTGCGACGATTTCCGCTTCCGACGTTCGGTTTGCCAATACGACGTTCAAAAGCGGACTGGACGAAGGCGCCGTTGCGAGCGCGTCCGGCGGCGCTTTTTACGTTGAAGATTCCAACGTTTCTTTTGTCGATTGCGCGTTTGAAATCGACGACTCGAAGATAGGCGCCGCTACGAACGCGTTAAATCAGTATTATTTTGCCGGTCAGAACCTTGAAGCGGCTTGCAAGGTCGGTTTTGCGGGGTTGCAAGCCGACGGAACGCGCGCCGATCTTTTTTCCGATTTCGTCGCCTCCGAGACGATTCGAACGACGGAACTACGTCAAGACTCCAACGCGGGCGATCATTACGGTTGTCTTTGGACGGGCTATTTCACGCCGTCGTATTCCGGCGAATACGGTTTTTATTCGAATACCCTCAAGGCGGGAGCGATTTGGTTGGACGTTGATCAAAACGGCGTTTTTACCGCCGAAGAGCGTCTTGCGTACTCCAACGCTTCGACGAGTTCGTCGAACGTTTCGTTAGTCGCCGGTCGTTCCTACGCCGTCGCCTTTGCGACTGCGGAAACGTACGGCGACGATAATTATCGTTTTATGATCGCCCCTCATGGTTTGAAGCAAACGTTCATTCTTGGAGAAGGATATCAGGGCGGGACTTGGAGCGCAGACGCGCCCGCAAAGGGCGAAGCGATTTATGCGAAGAACTCGGTCGTCGATCTTATCGCCTGTTCCGTCGACGATCGTCTCGTCAAAATTGACGGCGCTTTGAGCCAGTACTATTTTGCAAATCAGAATTTAGAAAGCGCTAGTCAGAACGGTTTTGCAGGGCTTTGCGCCGATGGAACTCGCGCGGATATTTTCGAGGCTTTTACCGTTGATTCCGAAACGATTCGAAGGACGCCGTTACGTCAAGATTCCGACGTCGACGAATGCTACGGTTGTCTTTGGACGGGTTATTTTACGCCTTCGCAAACGGGGGAATACGGTTTTTATTCGCAAACCGACGACGTTGGAACGTTTTGGATCGACTTAAACGAGGACGGCTTTTTTGATTCAAACGAAAAGATACTCGAAACAAATTGCACGGAACAATCCGCGACGATCGATTTAGTTTCGGGCAAATCCTACGCGGTCGCCTTTTCGTTTGAAGAGACGTACGGTCAAGATTGTTTCCATTTCAAAATTACGCCCCCGAACGGAGAGCAAGCTTACGTTTTGAGCGACGAGGATCAAGGCGGAACTTGGAGCGCGGTCGAACGTTTTACGTCGTCAAACGCCGTTTACGTCGAAAACGGAGCGCTTAACTTGACGGACGTCGTTTATTCGGGCAAGCCGTTTATTCTTGACGCGAAGTCGACCTCGAGTTCGACTTACGTCGTAACGACGATCAAAGACGTCGTTGCGGACGACGGCGAAATATCGTTGCGCGAGGCGATCAAATACGCCGAATCCGGCGCGACGATAACCTTTGCCGAATCGCTGGGGGACGCGACGATTCGTTTGAACGCGCAATTATGCGTCAATAAAGAGCTGACGATCGACGGCTCGGGACGCGTCGTCCTTGACGGTCAAAACGCTTCGCGTCTGATCTATAACGACGCGACGCTTACTCTGCGCGGCTTGACTTTGACGAACGGTCAATCGGACGTCGGCGCCGCGATTTACAGTTCCGACGCGCTTAACGTTTACGACTGTGTTTTTACGAACAACGTCGCTACGGATCAAAGCGACAACGTTTCCGGCGCCGCGATCGCCGCGTTTGGCGCGTCGTTGATCGTCGACGAGTCGACTTTCGAAGGCAACGTCGGCGTTTGCGACGGCGCGTTGGGAATTAATCGGATTACGGCGACCGTTTCCAATTCGATTTTTCGCGATAATTCGTCCAACGAAGGAGCCGGCGCGATTATTGTGGAATACGGAACGGCGACGATTTCCGATTGTCTTATTTCAAATAACGCGTCGCCGGGATACGCCGCTTTGTGCGTCGTAGGCGAGGCGAAAGTTGTCGATTGCGTCGTTTCTGGAAACGTCAATTCGGGAACGTATGGCGGCGGCGTTTACTGTTATTCTGGCTCGACCGAGATTTCTCATTGTACGATCGTCGGCAACAAGAGTTCATACGGTTCCGGGATATATCGCCGCGACGGCGCGTTGACGATTAACGATTCGATCGTCGCGCTGAATTACGCTATGGAGACGACGCCGAATATTTACGGCGAGTATTTCGGCGAAAATAATTACGTCGACTACAACCCGATTTTTGTCGAAGGTCCCTATTTCGACGCGTCTGGGAATCTTACGAACGCCGGATCGCTCGATCTGAATTTGGCGGCGACCAGTCCCCTTGCGTCTCGTGGCGACGATTACGTCGGCGCGTATAAATTTGAAGGAACCGCGACTCTTTGCGATTATTCCGTCGTTACGACGACCGACGACGAGTTTGATTTGTCGAACGACGCCGTTTCTTTGCGCGAAGCGATTTGGCTTGCGACCGAAGAACATAAGACGATTACGTTTGCCGAATCGCTCGGAGAAACGACGATTTATTTTGATTCGCAAATCGTCGTCGATAAAGAAATTACGATACTTGGCGAAGGACGCGTTACGCTTGACGGACAAGAAAAAACGCGATTTTTTACCAATAGGTCGACGCTGACGTTAAACGGCTTGACGTTGACGACCGGCTACGGCGATTACGGCGCCGCGATTTACAACGTCGGCGCCGCGTCGTTAAACGTCGTTGATTGCGAGTTCTTGTATAACGCGTCGATTACCAATGGAGGCGCGATTTATAACCGCGACCAAGCCGGAACTGTCGAGATTAAAAATTCTGTTTTTGATTCGAATACTTCCGGCTCGAACGGCGGCGCGATCGACGTTCGTTACGGAACGCTGACTATTGTTGCGTCCGAATTTTACGGAAATACGGCGGTCGGATCGGGCGGCGCGATCGAAACGGGGGGAACGGCAAAGATCGAGCGTTCGTTCTTTATCGGCAACGTCGCGCGACGCGCGGGCGCGGTCTACTCCAACAGTAACGCGACCGTCGAAATTTCCAATTCCGCGTTTTCGGAAAACGAGGCTTCAGAAAGGGGCGGAGCGTTATACAACGAGAGAAATTTGACGTTGACGAACGTTACAGTCGCAGGCAACAAGGCGAACGACGGCGGAGGAATTTACCAAGCCCAAGGGACGTTGACGCTTCAAAATTCGATCGTTTCGCAAAATTACGCCGTTTCCAACGTCAACATACGAGGCGCGATCAACGCCGGGGGCAACAACGTAGTCGAGGTCGCGCCCGGTTTTGTCCAAGCGCCCATTTGGAGAAACGGAACTTTGACTAACGGACGGCGAGATCCGATCGACTTGCGCTTAACGGCGTCGAGTTTTGCGAAGAATCGCGGTTATGCGGGTTACGTTGCGGAAGGCGCCGTCGATTTGGAAGGCTCCGCGCGAATCGTCGCGGGTCGAGTCGACGTCGGCGCCTACGAGCTTCAAGACGCGACCGAATCGAGTTTTACCTACGTCGTGAATACGATCGACGACGTTCTTGATTGTAATCTCGAGCAAACGTCGTTGCGCGAGGCGCTAGAGTTCGCGGTCGACGGCGACGTTATTGCGTTCGACGCGTCCCTTAAGGGCGCGACCGTCGCGCTTAATTCCTCGTTAGTCGTCGAAAAGCGCGTTTTGATCGACGGCGCCGAGCTAGGAATCGTAATCGACGGCGGCGCCAAAACGCGGCTGTTCTACAATACCGGCGATTTGACGTTAAAAGGTTTGACGCTTCAAAACGGAACCGCGCCAAGAAACAATCAAGGCGGCGCAATTTATAATTTAGGCGCGATCCGACTTGAAGACTGTCGCCTGTCGACGAACGTTACGAACGTCGACGGCGGCGCGGTTTTCAACGAGGGAACGTTGAGCGTTGTTCGATGCGAATTTTCGGGAAACAAATCGACGGAGCGCGTCGGAGGCGCGATATATAACGCCGCGAGTCTTATGATCGTCGACTCTTCTTTTGCCGAAAATTCCGCGCCTAATTCTTCGGGCGGCGCCGTTTATAACGACGGAGAAGACGCTTTTTGTTCGATTTCCAATTCGATCTTTAGTGAAAACTCGTCGCGCTACGGCGGAGCCGTTGCTAACTATCGCGGCGAGCTTGCGGTTAGCGAGTCGAATTTTACGGAAAACGTCGCGAGCGGAGCTTCCAATTCTTCGGGCGGCGCGATCCATTCCAATTATGGAACGCAGACGATTAACGCCTCGCAATTTATTGGAAACGCAAGCGCGTCAAGCGGGGGGGCGCTTTGGATCGCTTCCGATTCGACGATTACGAATTCTTATTTCGCGCAAAACGTTTCCGCGTCGGGGGGCGCGGTTACGACTAATCGTTCGGACGCGCGCAAACTTTTCGTCGGCGACGTTTTTGTCGCGAACTCCGCGACGGACGCCGGAGGCGCGTTGCGCGTTGAAAACGGCGCCCAAACGACCCTGACGAATTGTACGATTTCCGGGAACGTCGCGAAAAACGGCGGGGGATTTCAGCGCGCAAGCGGGACGCTCAAAATTTACGATTCGATCGTTTACGGAAACTATGCGAGCCAAAATCTAGAATATGCGGGCGCTATTTCCGTCGATTCGCATAGTCTCGTTGGCGCCGACCCCAAGTTTGTGCAAGCGCCCGTTTTTGTCGACGGCGTTTTGACGAACGCCGACGAGATCGACTTGTCTCTTGACGCCGATTCGCCCGCGATCGACGCCGCTTACGGGATATGCGCGATCGACGAACCAGCCGCTCAAACGCTGTTCGACGCGACGGGAAATCCGCGAAAAGTCGCCTCTTACGGAGTTCCGCGAGTCGACGTCGGCGCCTACGAGTATCAAAGCGCGATCAAATCGGAAAACGAAGCGCGTTCGCTCGTCGTTACGACGTTGGAAGACGTCGTCGATGCGACCGACGGATTAATTTCCTTACGAGAAGCGATTTCTTACGCGGGCGACGACGCGACGATTACTTTTGCAGATTCTCTTGGAAACGCGTCCGTTAAATTGGAGTCGCAACTTTCCGTCGATAAAAGAATTGTGATCGACGGCGCCGATCAAATCGCGCTAGACGGACAAAATAAAACGCGCCTGATTTACAACGTCGCGACGCTTACTCTGCGCGGTTTGACGCTAACGAACGGGTCGGCGGATGACGGCGGAGCTATTTACAACGTTTCGGGCGCGACGACCAGTCTTGTCGACGTCGAGTTTTCTTACAACGTTGCTTCTAGATACGGCGGCGCGGTATACAACCTTGGAACCCTCTCTGTCGACGGGGCGATTTTCGAAGCGAACAAAGCGACGTCGCACGGCGGGGCGATCTACTCTAATGGAACGGCGAGCGTCGTCGAATCCGAATTTTATGAAAACGAATCCGGCGCTAACGGCGGCGCGGTCGCGTTTTGGGGAACCGGCGTTTTTGGAGCCGACCTTTTCCGAGGAAACGTCGCGTCCTCCGGCGGCGCGATCTATTCTAACGCCGACGCGAATTCGAAAATAACAGATTCCGCATTTGGGAAAAACGAAGCCGCGCAACGGGGAGGCGCCTACTACCTTGACGGGAAAATCTCGTTGATTAACGTTACCGTCGCCGGAAATAAAGCGACGACGGGCGGCGGGGTTTATCGCGCAAGCGGAACGTTGACGCTCGAGCGTTCCATTGTCGCGCTGAATTACGCGACGTCGACTTCGGCAAACATTTACGGCGCGTTTGTCGGCGAGAATAATTATTTTGATTATAATCCCGGTTTTGTCGAAGGTCCGTTTATGGATTCGAACGGGAATTTTATGAACGCGGAAACGGTCGACCTTCACTTGGCGTCGAATAGTCCGTTAGCTGCGCTTGACGACGACGAATACGTCGGCGCTTACAAATTCGAGGGAACGCCCGAAGCCGTTGCGACCGACGAGGTCGTCGTTACGACCGACGACGACGAGTTCGATTTGTCGAACGACGACGTTTCGCTCCGCGAGGCGATTTGGCTTGCGACCGACAGGCAAACGACGATCGTCTTTGCCGAATCGTTGGGAAACGCGACGATTAAGCTGAATTCCCAAATCTATCTCGACAAAGAAATTACGATCAACGGAGACGGTCGGATCGTTTTGGACGGAGCGGAGGCGACGCGGATTCTTTACAACGTTTCGACGGCGACGCTCAAAGGCTTGACGCTGACCGACGGATCGGCGAATAACGGCGGCGCGATTTACAACATATCGGGCGCGACGATGAATCTTGTCGACGTCGAGTTTTCTTACAACGTTGCGACTCGATACGGCGGCGCGATTTACAACCTTGGAACCCTTTCCGTCGAAGGCGCGATTTTCGATTCAAATCGAGCGACGTCGCACGGCGGGGCTATCTACTCCAACGGAACGGCGCGCGTCGTCGAATCTGAATTTTATGAAAACGAATCCGACGCTGACGGGGGCGCGGTCGCGTTTTGGGGAACCGGCGTTTTTGGCGCCGACCTTTTCCAAGGAAACGTCGCGACTTACGGCGGCGCGATCTATTCCAACGCCGACGCGAATTCGAAAATAACCGATTCTGCTTTTTGGGAAAACGAAGCCGCGCGGCAGGGAGGCGCTTACTACCTTGACGGGAAAATCTCGTTGATTAACGTTACCGTCGCTGGAAACAAGGCGCAGACGGGCGGCGGAATATACGACGCCGGGACGTTAGCGTTACAAAACTCGATCGTTTCGCAAAATTACGCCGAAACGTCGACGAACGTTTACGGAACGATCGACGTCGATACGAACAATATCATTAATTTGAATCCGGGCTTTGTTCAAGAACCTATCTGGAAAAACGGGATTTTAACGAACAAAACGCGCGCTCCGATCGATTTGAATTTGACCGTTCGAAGCTGGGCGATCGATTCGGGAAATTTGGATTTTGTCGCGACGGAAACCGACGCTTCGGGCGCCGCGCGAATTTTCGGCGTCGGCGTCGATATCGGCGCGTATGAATTTCAGGAGTCCGTAGCGTCGCGCGATTCCATTTCAACGGTCGTCGACGTCGCGGACGATTCTTTCGATGCGAAAGACGGCAAAACCTCGTTGCGCGAAGCGATTTTCAACGCGAAGGACGGCGCCGTAATTACGTTCGCCCCGGCGTTGAACGGAAAAACAATTGCCTTACAGACCTTGGAATTACGATTTGATCGAAGCGTCGCGATCGACGCGTCCGCGCTTTCCGACGGCGTTGTAATCGACGCGGGCGGAACGTCGCGCGTCGCAAACGTGGCGCCGAACGATTCGAACGCGAAGGTTCGCTTCAATAATTTGACGATTTCCGGGGGCAAGGCGGAAAACGGCGGCGGAGTTTACGTCCCGCGAGGAACCTTTGAAGCGACGAACTGCGTCGTAACGGGTAATTCCGCGACAAACGGAGGAGGCTTTTACTTTGGAGCGTCCGCGCGTGCGACGTTAAACGAAGTCGTCGTTTCTTTCAATCAAGCGACGTCTTACGGCGCGGGAATTTACGCCTACGGCGATGCGAGCGAGCAAATCTTTGCGACCAACTGCGCGATTTTTGGCAACGCGGCGTCGGACGCTTACGGCGGCGGTTTTTACGTCGAAGGGGGCGCGATTTTGGCGGTCAACTGCACGATAGCCGGAAATTCGGCGCGAACAAGCGGAGGCGGGGTAGCCTTGCTTGGCGGCAAAAGAAGTTGTTTGTCGACGTTCAACTGTATTGTCGCCGACAATTACGGAGGAGATTTCGGAAGCGTCGTTTCACTGCGTTCCGAATCAAGTCTTTTAGAAACGAACCCCTCCTTCGTCGTCGCGCCCCAATTCGACGAAAACGGAGTTTTGACGAACGCCGAGACGATCGATTTGAGACTGAACGCGGACTCTTGGGCGATTGATTCGGGCGTCGCGCTTGAAAAAAGCGGCGTCGTCGACGTCGAAGAAAAAGCGCGTCGCGTCGGCTCCGCGATCGACCTAGGCGCTTACGAGTTCGTCGGAACGACGAAACAAGCGGATCGACGCTTGAACGCGACGGTCGTTACGACGCTCGACGATTCCTTCAACGCCGACGACGGAAAGATTTCTTTGCGCGAAGCCATATTTTGGGCAAAGGACGGCGCGACGATTACGTTCGCCCCGAATCTGACTGGAACCGTTCGACTTCGTTCCACGTTGAACGTCGCGTCGGACGTTGCGGTCAACGGCGGCGGAAAAATTACGCTGGACGGCGGAAATACCGCGCGTTTGATCGCCGTTTTCGGCGGCGCCCTCGAATTGACGGGACTGAGCTTTGCGAATGGACGCGCCGATTACGGCGGCGCTATTTTCGTTTGCGCCGACGCGAGCGTCGCGATCAACGATTCGAAATTTGTAACGAACAAGGCGACTTCGACGGGCGGCGCGATTTACAGCGAAGGAACGCTGACCGTTAGCGGAACCGAATTTCTCGAAAACGAGGGAATTGGCGGCGCGATCAACAACGAAGGGGGCGTCGCGACGATCGATCGCTGTCGATTTGTCGGCAACAAAGCGGTTTCCGATGGCGGCGGCGCGATTCGCAGCATTAATTCGAGGGGGTTGTCCGTTTACAGTTCGCTCTTTGCCAAGAACTATTCGGCGTCTTACGGCGGCGCGATTATGACCAACGACTGGTTTGTCGCCGTGAACAACACGTTTGTCGACAATTCCGCGCGAAGCGGCGGAGCGATTAGCGGATATGCGACGTTGTATAACAACGTAATCGTTCGAAACGGTGGAAACGACTTGGATTACGGCTCGTTCGAAGGGACGAACAATCTGGTAACGGCGACGCAAGAATTGGCGACGCAAGAAGGCAATCTTGCGTATGAAGAAGGCGACCCGCTCTTTGTCGACGCGGAGAACGGGGATTATCGCGTCGTTACCGTTTCGCGTGCGTTTAACGGCGGTAGTAACGCGCGTGCGAAAGAAAACGGGCTCGATTTGACTTCCGTCGATCTTGCGGGTCGCTCGCGGGTCGTTGATTCCGTCGTCGAAATCGGCGCGTTCGAAAGCGAATTTGCGTCGAATCCTATGTCGATCAACACGATTCACACGGGAAAAATAACCGAAAACGAACAAGTCGACTATTGGTCCTTTTCTGCAAAAAGCGGGACGACGGTCAAATTTGAGTTATTGGACGGCGACTCCGAAGCCCTAACGCTGAAGTTGTTGAATAATGCGCGCGAACTTGAACTTAGCGACGATCTAGACTCGTTTACGCTCCAAGAAGGCGGCGTTTATTACCTCTCGGTTTCCGCCGTCGAAGGCTACGTCGGCAATTACGCTTTTCGTTTGGTTTCCGAAGAGATTCAGGAAATCGAATTAAACGTTCCTTACGTCGATTCTATTCCGGGAAGTCGTTTCTCCAAATCGTTCAAGACGGAAGTAGCCGAAACGGGAATTTTAAACGTCGATCTAAAGAGTCTTTCCGATTCCAACAGATTCGAGTTGTACGTCAAATTCGGTTCTTCCCCCTCGCGTCTCGACTACGATTGGGCGTCTCGTTCTCCCTCGGACTCGCAATCGATTTTGACCGATTTCGCTCGACCCGGAACGTACTATATTCTCGTATACGCTTCGAACGCGTTCGCAGAAAGCGAATACGAACTGAACGTTTCGTTAGACTCCCTTGTTATTTCCGACTTTACCCAAAGCGCGTCGTTAAACGACAATCTCAAATTTAACGTCGAAGGAGCCGGGTTCCGCGAAGGAATGGAGGTTAGTCTTGTCGCGCTTGACTCCAACGGAAACGAAACCGGCGCGTATCAAGCGCTGAACGTCAACGTCGTCGATTCGACGTTGTTGACGGCGGAATTTCCGCAAAACGTCGTCGACGGCGACTATCAAATTCGCATAAGCGTCGGAGGTTCGAGTGAAACGAGCGCGAAGCAAGTCAAAACGTCGGTCGTTCAACGTTCCGTTAAATCCGACAAAAACTACGATTTCGAAATCAACGTCGTTTGTCCTTCGAGTCTTGGTTATCATATCCAATCGACGTTGTACGTAGAATACGTCAACAAAGGCTCTTCGCCGATCGCGGCTCCGTTGGTCGTCTTTCAAGTTGTCGACGAAAAAGGAAACCAAAACGCTATTTTGACTTTGGATAAGAATCTGCAGAACGGTTTCTGGACCGCAAATATGCCAAGCGGATATTCGCACGCCGTGCAATTTTTGGCGAGCGGCGCAACGCCCGGCGTGTTGCAACCGGGTGAAAAAGTCCGCGTTCCAATTTATTGGAACGGTTGGCTTCAACCTTGGAACGCCGAGACGTTTTACGCCGGTTGCAATTATATTACCGTGTTCGACCAAGAGAAATTTGATTTGGACGCGCTTGCGGATCGTTTGAAATCAAGCGATTCCGACGACGAAATCTCGAGCGTCGTCTTGCGGAGATTTCAAAGTTGCGTCGGCGATACGGTCGGCGATTATGTGAAGGCGTTGAACGAGGTTTCCGCTTATTTGTATGAAACGGGGCGCAAGGTTGCCGACGTCGACTTGTTGTTTTCCGCTCTCACGGGCGCTCTCACGGACGAATTTAGCCCGTTTGGGGTTATGACCTCAAGCGTCGACGCGACCGTTTCAAATTCGTATGCAACGCTGAGTTTAACGCGTTTTTACAACGGCGCCGCGCTTTTTAATCGCTTTCAACAATCCGAATGGGGGTACGGTTGGGATCATTCGTGGAATTATTCTTTGACCGTAAACGACGACGGGGACGTCGATTTGAATCTGCCGCAAGGCGTTTCGCGTCGTTTCCAATTGTCGACAAAACAGTCCTCGTCCTTGCGCCAAGAAGGCGAGTATATTGTCGGAACTAAAAGCGCGTATTTGTCGACGTCAAACGGCGCGGACTCGTTTGAATACGGAAACTATCTCTTTGGAGATCGCTATTTTGCCGATTCGTATTGTTGGAGCGTTTCCGGCGGAGCGTCGTATGTCTTTAATTCCGTCGGGCAATTAGTCGTTTTTGCGGACTCTAACGACAATTTGACGACGTTGACTTACGACAAGTCTGGAAATTTGGTTAAACTGGCGAATGATTTCGGTCAAAAAATAACCTTGACTTACGACTCCGCAGGTTTAGTCGAATCGACGATCGATTCCGACGGCGACGAGACGCGTTATCTTTACGACGGAAATGGTTTCTTGAAGGAAACGATCGCTTCGAACGGCGCGCGCGTGAAATACGAATACGACGAGTTGCGTTCAAGCGCTTCTTATCGCGCGTTAATGGCGGTTTCGAATCCCGCCTGCGGGACTGCGTTGTTCTTTGAGTACGACGCGGAAGGTCGATTGGTCGGCTCTTACGAAAACGCCGACGAATCAAAACAAAAGATCGTCTTTGGAACCGGCGCGTCGGACGCCTTAACTTACGAAGTTTACGTCGACGGCTCTTTCCTTGAGCGCGTATGGTTGACTGAAACCGGGCAAATTGCGAAAGTCAAAGATTCCGACGGCGACTTTATCCGATACGAATACGACCCGAACGGCGCTTTGACGAAAACGATCGATCAAGACGGCGCCGTCGCGACGTATAAATACGACGCCAAAGGAAACGTCGTAAGTTTGACGAATCCGCAAGGGCAAACGACAAAATTCACTTACGACTCGAATTCCCATTTGGTCGCAGTTCTCGACGCCGAGGGACATACGACGTCTTACGAATACGACGCCGGAGGAAATCGAACGAAATTTATACGCGCGGACGGAACCTTTTCGACCGTCGTTTACAACGAATTGGGACTGAAAACGTCGACGACCGACTCCGTCGGTAAAACGACGACTTACGAATACGACGCTCAAGGGCGAATGATCGCGACGAAGCAAGAGAACGTTCCAAAGAAAACGTACGAATACGACGAAAGCGGTTCTCTTGTCAAAATTGCCGCCGGTTCCGAGAGCGTTTCTATTTCCTACGCGCAAAACGGCTTGCCCTCCCAATTTGTTTACTCGAACGGGCGGACGATCTCATACGAATACGACTCCGCAGGACGAACGGTATCCGTCGGCTCGAACGACGGATATCGCGCGGAATACGTTTATAACGCCCAAGGTCGTTTAATTTCCGTTTCCGACGGAACCGACGCCGCGCCTCTTGTTCGTTACGAATACGACGCCGCAGGGAACGTCGCGCGGGAAATTGCGCGCAACGGCGTCGTTACAAGTTACGAATACGACGTCGAAGGAAAAATTACGGCGATTATAACCAAGGACGCCGACGGGAAGCTTATCGCGCTCGAGGCTTACGCATACGATTCGTCCGACAACGTTATAAGTAAAAGGGAAAAGAACGGAAGTTGGACGTATGAATACGATTACGCCAACCAACTAGTAAACGCCGAATACGTTTCCGACGAGGCGTTGTTGAGAAACGGCGTCGCTCGCTCGGAAAGCGACGCGTCGGACTCTAGCGTCGGCGTTCTTTTATTCTCGGAAAAATACGTCTACGACGACGTCGGGAACCGCGTTTCCGTTTCCTTCCGCGAAGTCGGCAAAGCGGATCGACGTTACGTTTACGACGAGGCGAATCGGTTGCTGACCGACGGCGAATTTGATTACGAATACGATGCGAACGGCTCGACGATCGCAAAAACCAATAAAACGACCGGCGAGCGGCTTGTTTACTCTTGGAATCAAGACTTGTCTTTGAAGTCGATCGTTTCTTCTTCAGGCGAAAAATGGGAATACGAATACGATCTGTTCGGTTTGAGAAACGCCGTCGTTTATACTGTGGACGGCGTTTCCGAAAGAACCGAATATTTGACGTCGCCCGTCGGGGTGGGATCGATACTGGTCGAATACGGCTCGGGCGGCGCCGAGTCTTACGTTTACGGCGCCGACGGGCTGATCGCAAAGGTCGGCGCGACGGGAACCGCGTATTACGCTTTCGACGTTCTCGGATCGACGACCGTCGTAACCGGCGACGGCGGCGACGTCGCGAACGAATATTTTTACGATCCTTGGGGAAAAACGCTTGACTCGGAAGAAACGTTGGAAAATAAATTCCAATTTGTTGGGAAATACGGACTGGTTTCAGGCGACGCCCCCGACGGGACGATCGACGTCCGCGCTCGTTGGTACGACACTGGAGTCGGACGTTTCGTTTCGGAAGACCCCGCAGGGTTAACTGCCGGAGACGTCAATTTATATCGCTATTGCGACAATAACCCCGTCGTTTGCGTCGACGTTACAGGGTACGATGGAGCTTTCTATGATAGACCTCTTGGAGGCGCAAAGAATCCCTTTATGTACACGAGCCCCCGGACTGATAGGAGTAATAGGAACATTTCGCACGAACATTTCTATGGTGAAAACTATAACGTCGGCTATGATGGTTCTACTGGAATTTTTTCAGAGGATCGTCCGTGGAATGCGCGTCGACACACAATGGGACCCAGATATGACGAAGATCTTATCAAAAAAATAGTCGACGATATGCGCGAAAGCGGCGAATGGGATGCGGAGGATTATAAACTTTTTGGGCATAATTGCCAGGATTTTGCCGAGGAATTGAGACGAAGATATTGGCGCGAACTTGGTTGGCCGATACCTGATTGGATGGATCCAGAATGGTATTTTCCAGATTGGCCTTTTCATGGATATCGTCCAGGTACCGATTACTTTCCAATGCCCCCTGTCTTTTCATACGATCCGAACGAAATCCTTGGTCCATTTGGCTTTGGCGACGACAATTACATAGACGGAAAAGACTCGTTGTCGTATCGCGTGAACTTTGAGAACGACGAAAATGCGACGGCTGCGGCTCAGCGCGTCGAGGTCGAGACGTATTTGGATTCCGATCTTGATTGGTCGACGTTCCGCTTTACGGGCTTTGGCTGGGCTGACGTCAACGTTTCGTTCGACGAAGGCGAATACTCGTTTGAACAACTCGTGAAGACGCAAATTACGATTTCAAACGAGAACGGCGAGACGGAAGTTGCGGACGTTTACGTTGAGGCAACCGCCGGAATCGAACTGCCGACGGGACGCGTGTGGGCGACGTTCCAAACGTTGCAATATAGCGACTTAGACGGCGAATTAGAAGAGGCGATTCTCCTTCCGCCTCGCGACTCTCGCATCGGGTTCCTTCTTCCAACGTTAAAAATCGGCGAGGGAGACGACGCGGAAAAAGTCGATATGCGCGGCGACGGGTTCTTAACTTACGTCGTCTCGCCAAAAGCGGGGTTAAAGACCGACGTAAAGATTAATGCGATCGCGGAGATATGCTTCGACTGCGGCGAAATAATCGCGACGAACCAAGTCGACCCGCACGATCCGTCCAAAGGAATCGACGTTTCGAAGGAATGCGTATTAACGATCGACGCCGACGCGCCGACCGTCGCGATTATTTCCGTCGAGAATAATCAAAGCGGATCGGCGACGCTTGTTTGGGAAGGTTCCGACGTCGGCTCGGGCGTCGTCGGTTACGACGTTTATTATTCGGTCGACGGGGGAGACGGGTTCGCGCTCTGGACGTCGACTACGGAGACTAGCGCGACGTTTGTTCCGACAGCAGTCGGCTATTACGGCTTTTACGTCGTCGCACGGGACGGCGTTGGGAACGAAGCCGCTTCCGAAGTTTCGGAACCCGTCGGGTTCAGTTGGACGACTGCTTTTGACGTCGCGCAAGAAGGGGATCGTCTTCATATCGAGGCGACGGGCGGAATCGACGACGGTTTGACTTATTGGTGGGATTTCACCGGGTCGGATAATTTTGACGAGAGTAATTTCGTCCAAGGCGAACGAGATTTTTATCTTGATCTCGACGAATTGGGGCTTTCCTTCGGCGATACGACGACGATTCGCTTAATCATTAAGGACGGCGATTACGTTTCGCTGCCCGTCGAAAAAATCGTTGCGATTAACGAGCCGTTGGTCGAGGTCGTCGCGTCGCTCGACGTTCGCGAGACGAGCGTAGCTAACGGACGCGGCGTCAAGTTCGACTTCAACGTTTTTAGAGAGGACGGACGTCCGGTTTCCGTTTGGGAGATCGCTTGGGGCGACGGAACGACGACGCGTTCGGAGAATTTGTCGACGTCGTGGATAGCGGCGCATTATTACGCGCAGGACGGCGCGTTCGATATTTCGCTCACGACGACGTTTCTTGACGGTTCTATACGGACGTTTAAGGCGTTTTCGACGCAAACGATCGGAACTCCGCTCGTTACGGCTCAAGCCAGTATGGGATTCGACTCGTTTGGCGACAAAGAAGAAACGAGTTGCGTTTTGACGATTGCGCCGACGACTCCGTCGCCTTTTGACGTTCCCTACGCGGGCAAGTACGCTTTGACTTTGCCCGTCGCGGTTCCGCTCGTCGAACAAGAGGCGGCTCGCGCGATCGCGTTGGAAGACGTGTTGAAAGAGATTCCATACGGTCCGTTCTATCTTGACGAAATGGATTTCAATTTCGTTTCGGAGACGACCGAGGATTCGAAAGAATCGGTTTTGTTCGTCGATTTGTCGAACGACGACGATCAGTTTGGAATTGAGTTGTAACGAAGATTCCCGAAATCCGCATATCTTCGATATGCGGATTATCGCGTGCAAGCGGCGCGCGATTCAGACGCGCAACCTTCCGTCGGAATATTTCGTGAACGGTTGCCTTTTTATAGCGTCTTAATCTTAGCGTCGGGCGCGAATCGTTTGAATATTTCGCTGAGATTGATTTTTTCCGAGACGTTGGCAAAACACGAGTCCCGAAAGACGACGCGGATCGGGTTGCGTTTCGCAATCTCTATGATCGTTTTTTCCGAGATATTTTCTTCGAAACAGGCTAGCAAATCTCCGTCGTTGTAATTATGGAGCGTAAAGCCTTCGATTTTTTCCGTTTTATAGGGTAACGATAGAGGCAACCCCATTCGAGAACGCAACTAAAAAGCAGATCGAGATCGGTACGATCCGGCTTGATATTCGATTCTGTCGACACGATTAGATCTTGCGTCAAGTCGGCGGCGCCGTAATAGACGTCGTTCATATTTGAGCTGTACTTTCCCCACTTTTTCAAACGGCGAGTCCTAACAGACTCGCCAAACGAAGAATTTCTTTTTGAATATCCTCTGTTTTAGCGCCAACGATATTCCTTGAAAAATTCTCAAACGCTATTTTTCTCGTTATCCAACCACGTTTGTTCTTATGAGACGGTCGTCGTTCCGCATCGTCCCACCGG
>JAZUGM010000278.1:0-4976 GCA_045641205.1 Thermoguttaceae bacterium | reverse complement strand
TCCTTTTTTTCTCCGTTTTTTATTCGCGCGTCGTCGCCCCGGCGTCCCTTCTTTCTCAATCATAACCCTCAAACGTTTATTCGTCAAGCATAGGGGAAAATTATGAAAAGATTGTCGCAATTCTTCGACGTAGACAAGGTTCAAATCGATCAAAAACGTTTCTATTCGACAAACCGCGCGTAATCAAAGCGTCAAAAATCCAAACAAAACCGTTAAAATAGGAAAAAATTTTTCAACTATTGCAACGGTTCGAAAAAAAAACTAAGCAGACCCTATTAAAAAATACGATTTTGTTTAACATTATGTATAGTCGGTAAGGTTTGAGGCGGAAAAAACGTCGACGTCGAGCGCGTTTGACGGAAATTCCCGGCTCGAGCTTGCGTTAGTCCTAACTTTTGACCTCCCCCGACGTAGAAGTATTATGAATAAAAGAGAAGTCGTTATTACGGGAATTAGCGTTTTGAGTCCCATTGGAATCGACGCCGATTCGTATTGGAATTCGCTCGTTGAAGACAAGAGCGGCGTTTCTTATTTGGAATCGATTCATACGGAACTTGAACGCAGGCCTATTGGGAGCGAGACGCCCGATTTCCATCCTAAAGATTATATTAAGCCGAAAAAGAACGTCAAAGTAATGAGTCGAGACATTCAAATGGGGGTCGTCTCGGCGTTGCTTTCGTGTCGCGACGCGAACCTTGTTTTCGAAGGGGACGTCGAAGCGCGTTCCGTCGACCCGGAGCGCGTTGGTTGCGTCTTCGGTTGCGATTTGATCGGCACGGAACTTGAGTTTTTAAAAGACGCTATTCGCGCGGGCGTTAGCGCGGACGGAAAATACGACTTCTCCACTTGGGGCGCCGCGTCGATGGAAACGATTATGCCTCTGTGGATGTTAAAATATCTCCCCAATATGGTCGCGAGTCATATAGCGATCGCGCTTGACGCTCGCGGTCCGAACAACACGCAGACGCTCGATCGCGGCTCCAGTCTTGCCGCGCTGATGGAAGCCTGTCGAATCATCGAGCGCGGCGCCGCCGACGTGATGATCGCGGGCGGAGTCGGCAATAAAATCAACCCGTCGATTTTAGCGCGCGGCGGCGCTTATTCGTTGGCGCCTTGGTCGGAAAATCCGACGGAAAATCCGCGTCCTTACGACGCCGATCGTCAAGGAACGGTCGTCGGCGAAGGAGCCGCGGCGTTCGTTTTGGAGACGAAAGAACACGCGCTGGCGCGCGGCGCCAAGATTTACGCGACGATCTTAGGTTACGCGGAAGCGCTCGATCCGACGGCAAAATTCGGAATTCGTCAAGAAGCGATCGAAAAGTCGATACGTCTCGCGTTGGAACGCGGCGAACGAACCGTCGACGATCTGGGGCACGTCAACGCGAACGCGCTCGGCGTTCCGGAGGACGCGCTCGAAGCGCAAGGATTGAAGAACGTCGTCGGCGAGACGCCCGTTTTTAGCGCTTGCGGTCATTACGGCAATTTAGGCAGCGGCGCCGGCGCGATCGAGTTAGTCGCGTCGTTGCTTGCAATTCAAAAGGGCGTCTTGCCCGCGACGCGCAACTGCGCCCAAATTGCGTCCGATTGTCCGATCAACGTCGTGCATAAAGAGCCGCTGGAACTTAAGAAAACGACCTTCGTCAAAGTGAACCACGCGAACACGGGTCGTTCTTTTGCTCTTTTGCTCGAATAAGAAGCGCGTCTGAAAAACGAATATTGAGAACGAGAACGGAACCCTTAGCGAACGCGGAGTAATATGGGCGTTGCAAAAGTAGCTATCGTCGGTCGTCCGAACGTCGGCAAGTCGAGTATTTTTAATTGGTTGATTGGCGAACGCGTGTCGATCGTCGATTCCGTCGCCGGGGTTACTCGCGACCGCGTTTCCTTTTTGCTTGATTTAGGACTCGACGGCGTGGACGAACAATATCTTGTCCCCGAAGTCGTCGACGTTTCTGAGACGATCGACGTTTCTGAAACGAAAAAAGTCGAAAAGAAAGACGGAGAATCCGTTCTGGAGTTTGAAGACCTTGAGTTGGAAGACTCTGCGCTTGAGTTTGAGGACGAGGACGCGTTTGAGGAGAGCGCAAGTTCCGACGACGAACAAGATAACGACGAACACGACAACGACGAGGAGTCGCCGCACGAAGGTCGAATTTTAGACCTTGAAAACGACTCGGATTTCGCGGTCGACGTCGAAAAAGAGGAAGAAGATTCCGACGCTTCGCCTCGTATTTCCGCGCGTTACGTCGAGTTGATCGACTCCGGCGGAATCGGCGTCGTCGACAAAGACGACCTTTCGGGCGACGTCGAATATCAAATTCAACGCGCGATCGATTTGGCGGATCTTGTGTTGTTTGTCGTCGACGCTCGCGACGGCGTAACGTCCCTTGATCGATTCGTCGCCGAACGTCTGCGCAAATTGCAGACGCCGATACTGTTGGTCGCGAACAAATGCGACGGCGAGACGCAGGAATTTGATTCGCACGAATTTCATAGTTTCGGCTGGGGCGTCGTTTCCGTCAGCGCGAAACAAAAGCGCGGTCGCGTCAACTTGATGCACGAGATCGAAAAGGCGCTTCCTATTTCCGCCTTTTTCGACGCGGACGAGCGTTCGTGGCGCGAGCCGGAAATGAAAATCGCGATCGTCGGTCGGCGCAACGTCGGCAAAAGCACGTTCGTCAACACGTTGGCGCGCGAGGAGCGCGTCATTGCCAGCCCGATACCGGGCACGACCCGCGATTGCGTCGACGTTCGGTTCGAAATGGACGGCAAGTCTTTTATCGCGATCGACACGCCCGGCTTTATGCGAAAAAAGAGCATTGGCTCCGATCTCGATTTCTACGCGTTGACGCGCGCCGAGCGCAGTATTCGAACCGCCGACGTCGTGTTTATGTTCTTCGACTGTTCCCAGCAAATCGCGAAGATGGACAAACAGCTCGTCTCGTTGATCGAATCGTATCATAAGCCGTGCATATTTGTCGTCAACAAATGGGACAAAATGTTGGAATACAAAATGCCGACGGGTCGTTGGGCGGATTACCTCCGCGAGACGTTCGCGACGTCGTGGTACGTTCCGATCGCGTTCATAACGGGCATAACGGGCAAAAACGTCGACAAGCTCCTCAAAAACGCGCAGGGATTGTTCAAACAAAGCCTAATGCGCGTTCCGACGAATCGGCTCAATAAATTGCTCACGGCGGCGTTAAATCATAATCCCCCGCCGCTCTTCCATTTTCGTAAGCCGAAGATTTACTACGCGACGCAAATTTCCGTTTCGCCTCCGACGATCGTCTTATTCTGCAATATGCCCGACGCGTTTTTACCCAATTATCGTCGGTTCCTAATGAACGTAATTCGAGACGAATTGCCGATCGGAGAAGTTCCGATTAGATTGTGGTTCAGAAAACGCGATGCGGACGATCAAAACGACGAGATCGACAAGAAACGTTTGACCTGACGTTTTAATCGCGTCAAGAATAAACGCGCCGCCAAAAGTCGATACTTTGGGGCGCGTTTTTAAGCCGCTTTTTCTACGACGGCTTCGCCTTTAACTTCCTCGGTTTCGTTCCGCTCGTCCAAACGTTGCTTTGGCGCGACCTCTTCTTTTTCCTCGAGCGCCAACGCGTTCTTTTCAAGCGCGATCTCATAAATCCAATAATCCGCCGCGTCGAGTTTTTCCAACGCGGTCAGGTTCCGTTTCGCCTCGGTAAATCTCTTGAGTCGACGATAGAGCGTGGCAAGGAGCAACAAGGCTTCCGCGTCGTATGGATTGATCTTTAACATCGCCTTGAGACAAGTCTCGGTTTCAAACCAATTTCCACGCAAATAATGCGTCTGCGCTTCTAGGAACGCTTCGCTTTTTCCGTCGGCGGTTCTTGTTCGCTCGTATTTTTTCAACTTGGAACTTGCGACGCAGTTTAACGCAAGCCACGCGAACATCAACGCGCCGCCCAAAGTTAGCTTTGCGAAATTCGACAGAAAATCTTCCCAGAAGAAGCAAAAAAAGAACGTCGCGTTGCAAAGCAAGCCGAAAAACAACGCCAAGCCCAGCTGATCCCATAGCCCGTAGCGCAAGACGCCCTTGCTTCCAGGCCAGAAAAAACATAGAATCGACGCGCAATTTTTCAAGCGAAAACTCCCTTTGTCGCAAAGCAAGCGTAAACGCGTCTTGTCGACTTGCCAAAACGCTTATTTATCGTACTTTTTCACGCTAATCTTGTCAACGTCGTTTTTTTTGTTATCATTTTACGGGTTTGGGAATCGGTTCCCAACGACGCGTTTGTTTTGTTGAACGTTTAGGATTAGAAAATGTCGATAGAAACGCTATCGTTGAAGGGCGTTGCAGACTTTGCGCCGATCGTCGATCGTTGCGTCGAGGCGTTGCGCGCGGGCAAATTGGCGGTTTTTCCGACGGAAACGGTCTACGGACTCGGCGCGCTCGCTTCCAATTCGGCGGCGATTCGCAATCTTTGCGTTCAAAAAGGACGCCGCGTCGGGCACGCTTTGCCGCTCGTAATATCGGGCGCCGACGCGCTGACGCGTTACGTTCCGAACGTCGACGAAAGCGCTTTGCGGCTCGCGCGTCGATTTTGGCCCGGTCCGCTCACGCTCGTTTTAGACGGCTCCGATCCTAAAAGCGAATTAAACCGACTCCCGGAAGAATCGCGACGCGCGATTATGCCCGAGGGAACCGTCGGAATACGCGTTCCGCAGAACGATTTTCTGTTGAAACTTCTCCGTCGTCTCGACGAGCCGCTCGCGCTTACAAGCGCCAATTTGACCGGCGAGTCCCCCGCGTCGAATTTGGAAGAGGCGCAAGAAGCGCTTGGAACGCGTCTCGATTTGTTCGTCCACGGCGGTCCGGCCAAGCTCGGGCGCCCCTCTACGGACGTGAAAATATCCGGCGCGCAACGAATAATTTTGCGCGAAGGCGCGATCTCCCAAAACGAACTCGAGGAAGCGGCGACTCAAATTTG
>JAZUGM010000277.1:0-13750 GCA_045641205.1 Thermoguttaceae bacterium | reverse complement strand
GGTGCGCGCGTCGTTTTGACTCATTGGATACGCGAAGACTTTCGGAGCGAATCCACGTTTGGTCAACTCCTCTTGCGCGGGCGTAATTTCGTCGGCAACCAACGCTTCGACGCTCTTACTCTCGACGTAATCGACCGACTTGACGTGTCGAACGCCGTGATTGCCGATCGCAAAACCCGCCTCGCGCAACAGGTTCAAATTCTCGACGTCGCTTTCCTTCAAACCGCCGGGCGAGTTAATAAAGAGCGTCGCTTTGGCGCCGTATTTTTTGAATAGGTCGACGTTCTTAGCCCAATTTCCAATATTGTGAACGTCGTCAAACGTAAGAGTAACGCCCGGCTTCAACGGGGTCGGCTCCTGCGCGCTTGACGTCGCCAAAAAGCACGGCGCCAACGCCAAACAGAAAGCCGACAGATAAAAAAAGAAAGATTTCATTGTCGTTGTCGTTCCTTGAAAGTACGTCCTCTTAATACGACGCTCGCCTTTAAGACCCCCGTTAATACCGCGTCTGCGCGACTAACTGGAAATCAAAAAGGCGAACGGAAGTTCAATTTAGAAGGTCTGCTCAAACGTCGCAAAGTTTCACGGCGTTATAGAGGGACTCAATCCCGTGCTTCGGAATAAATTCGTGCGCGACGTAACCTTTGTAACCAAGCTCTTTGATCGCGCGCATAATCGCGGGATAATAGAGTTCTTGTTGATCGTCGAGATCGTTTCGACCGGGACAACCTGCGGTATGAAAATGCCCGATGCAGTCGAAGTCCTTGCGGATATGATAGATAATATCGCCTTCCATACGGTGCATATGATAAATATCGTAGAGCAACTTGACGCGCTCGCTTCCGACGCCCTTGACCAAGTCGACGCCCCACTCGACCGTGTCGGCCATATAATCGCCGTGATCCTTCGAGTTGAGCAATTCCATATTGATATTGACTTTATACTCTTCGGCAATTTTGGCGACGCGTTTGAGCGCCTTAATGCAATTTTTCAAGCCGGTCGCGTCGTCAAGTCCTTTGCGATTTCCGGAAAGGGAGATCAGATTCGGAACTTTAAGTTCCGCCGCCATCGGAATATACTTCTCGTAAGAAGCGACGATGCGGTCGTGGTTCTCTTCGCGATTGATTCCGACGGGAATTTGTACTTCGGGCACGTTGCCCATCGTAACGGTCATACCGTGCTTGCCGACCAGTTCCCAATCTTTCGGATCGATCAAATCGACGCCGACCATTCCCATTCCCTTGCAAATTTCGCAAAATTCGTCAAGGGGAATCGACCCGAAACACCATTTGGAAACAGACTGTTTAATATCGCCCTTGAATCCCTCGGGCACGGTAAATTTTTTCTCTTCCGCCAAGGCTTTTCCTCCTAAAACGCTCGTCGCCGCAACTCCGACCAACGAAGCGCCAATCATTTCACGCCGCGTCATATTGTTTTTCATCGAATTATTCCTGTTCAATAACGGTTATGATCGGGACTCTCGACGCCCCTAAAACGAATTATATCAGACAAGAAAACAAAAGTAAAGAGTCGAAGGGCTCGATTCGACAAGAACTTTTACATATTCCCCAAACCGAGCAAGCCTTCCTCTTGCTTATTTTTATCGAACATAAAGACCGGTTCGATCGATAAATTGACGCCCCAGTTGTCCTTGCTCTCGTTTCGACTCGCGCCAAGCGTAACGACAAAGGACTCGCCAATACGACTGATCGTCGCCTTTTGACCAATGTTATACCCTTCGCCCAAATCATACGAGTTGCTAAATCCCATTCCCCACTTTTCAGACGTGCGATAGGTTACGCCGAAATTCAAGTAGGTCGAATCGATCGGTCCGTTTAAACGATCGACGCCCAAATAACAAGAACTCAAACCGGGTCGACGACGCTGAAAACCGACGCGCGTAATCTTTTGTCCCGTCCCCCAGAAGTCGTACAGACCGGAAGAAAGAACCGCAAATCGATCTCCGACTTGCCAGCTGGCGTCGTAATCAAGGAAACCGGGTACGTTGCCAAAATTCTGCTTTTTATCTGGGTATAAATTGAGCCCGGCGTTAAACGTAATCCAATCGACGACGCGACGCGCGCCGACGGGACCGCGTTTCGTTTGCCAACGATTGTCCCAGCCGAGTCGAACAAGTTTCAAATCGTCGGCAAGTTCCGTCGAAGGCGAAGTTACGTTTCCCGCGATGATTCCCTGTCGAATCGCGTAATAACGTTCGTCGGAAGAAACGGGAATCGCGCCGCCGAAGGTCGTTACCGAATAGCGACGTCGAAAATCTTCCACTTGCCAATCGTCGATTTGATCATACGCGACTAGTTCCGTGTAATTCTTACTTGCGTCGGAGAAAGAAACGTCGGTCGTAAAGTTCATTTTATGCGCAAGACCGTTCAAATACCAAGTCTTGCTTTCGACGTCGGAATCGACCTTCCAGACGGGCAAATTAAAACGAACGCCTAAACGACCGTACAAACGACCAATATTTTTTTGCGAGACGCCCTCGCCCCAAAATCCGTATTCGCCCAACGCGTAAGGAGTCGTCTTAACGGATCCGAGCGCCAAAGGCAAGTCGACTTCTTGACGCGACGAAAAAACGACGCCGTCGCGCGCAAGCGTCGAAGCGTAACTCGCTTGATCGCTCGTCGATTCGGGCGATAGTTCCCAATTCAAGTAACGGAAAAGCGCGCGTTCTTCGTCCGACTCCGGCGCGTCCGTCGCCTTGAATTGCGCGTAACCGATCTTCGTGTGTTCGTACCAAACAAGGGGCGACTCGCAAAGCGCTTGACCTAACAAGTAGTGGTCGAGACGCGGCAACCAATTCGACTGCGTATAAAAAGAGTTGGTTCGCACGGAAGTCGTCAAGCCCAACGACGAATTGTTGATCGTGTTTTTAAGTTCGAAGCTCGTCTGAGGATTCGACGACGTTTTCCATTCCTCTTCGAAAAATTGGGGAATGTAATTCCGATCGCTCGAAAAACCCGCCTGCGCCGTCAAAAGCCAGCCGTCTTTAAATTGACGTCCGTCAAGCCAATTCGCCGTTTCGCAATCGCAAGAAAGCTCCTGACGATGTTTCCAAACGCCGCGATAGCGATACTTCTTTTCGGGCGTCAAAGAACGACGACCTAAGCCAAGATTATCCTTGCCTTTGTCGTAAATCCCGTAAAAATTCGCCAAACCGACGGCGCGCGAATTTTGCGAACAACAAAGCGAATCGCGCGAATAGGAAAACGTCGTTCCGTGTCCAAACCCGCGCTTAGAAAGATAATCGAGGTTTAAATCCCAATCGACGCCTTCGGGTCGCGACTCCGTCATATTGAAAAGCTGGTACGGATTCCAACTCGAACGAACTTGCGTTCCCAGCACGCTGTCGCGTCCAAATTTCAGACTGCTCACATACAACGAACGATCCTTCAATTCCATCGCCATCCAAGGCCAATAGAAGACGGGTATGCATCCGAGCGCGACGTAGTTGTTTTCCGCGCGAAGATATTCTCGCTTCTCCTGCAAAGGCGCGCCCGTCTTTGGATCGACAAGCGCTTGTTTCGTCGCGGCGTCGTATAACGTGTTTTGCTCAAGACGTCCGTAAATAGCGTCCGACTGCAGTCGATATTTCGGTTCGCCCATCATACTGGTGGACGCCCACGCGTCGGTCGCATAGAACGAATTTGGATCGGTCTGGACGATTCTTGACGCGCCAATTCGAAAATACGAATCCTCGACGCCCGGCGTTTCCGCGATCATTTCGGCGTTTTCAATTATTCCGACGCGGTTCTTTACGTCGTAATACATCTTTTTGGCGTAGACGACGTTCTCGCCCGCGCGAAAAACGACGTTTCCGTCCAAGTAAATTTCAAAATCAAGATCGCTTGACGTCTCTTGTTCTTGTTGAAGGGACGAAGTTAGCCCCTTGGCGTCTTTTTCAATCCAAACCGTCGCTTGGTCGGCGGACAATTCGATCGTGTCGCCAATAGGCAATTTGTCAAAATTTAATCCTTGTACGACAAGCGTAAAGCCGTTGGAAAGGAACCAGACGTCTTTTCCGTCGCCCGTCGCGCTAGAATCGGCGCGACGCGTCGTCTTGGCGCCTTGGTCGTAACGATTGTAAAAACGCCAGCGTCGAAAAGACTCCAAATTAGACTTCTGCGACGGTTCCAACACGTCGGCTTGAGCGGTCTCTGGAACTTCCTGAATCAACTCGCCGTCCCCGGAGTCAAGCCAGCCTAACGCCGTTCCTTTATCCGAACTTTTCCGTTCAGACGGCTCGCTCGCAACGTTCGACGCTTTAGGAGCGGGCGGGATCGTCGACGCGTTCTCGTTCCGCGCCAATAAGTTGCCGCTTGACGTCGACGTTTCGCGCTGTAAGAATCCCAACGCGCGAAAATAAACTTCGTCGGGCGAAAGTTGGTCTTCGCCCGGCGTCGCTATGCGCAAATCAAGGGAGCCGGACGTCTGAAACGTTCCGAGCCAGGCGTCGCCGTTAGTTTTCGCGGAAGCGCAGACGGAATCAAGTTCCAGAATAATCGGAGTCGATTTGTCTCGTTCCAAATAGACGCGAACTTGACCGCCGGTCGCGTCTTGAGCGACGTTCGACCAAACGACCGCAATCGGAGCGGACGCGACGCCCGAGCCTTGCGCGACGCGGCAATCTCCGTACAGAACGTACACCTCGCCGAACTCGTCGTCGGCGCCTTTCCAGCCGTACTGCGAGGAAACGACGATCGGGTCGTTCCGAACGGGCGCGACGGGCGCGTATAAGATCGAATCGCCAATATTTTTCGTTTCGAATTGTCGAGCCGTTTCGTCGATTTGCGAATTTGCGTCTATGGCGGACGTTCCGATTTCGTCGTTGGAAAGGAAAACGTTTGACTGTTTTTCGCCAAGAGCGCCGGAAAAAGTTCCGTCGACGGTCGTAACGTCTGCAGGAATTTCAGCGCTTTCGTCCGTTTCAGCAACGGAAGAAGGCGGAACGGCGACGTATGAATCGATTAAACCGTTGGAAGCGAGGCTCTGCGGCGCGTTCAGAAAAACAGAAAGCGAAAGAGTCGCGGCGAGAAGAAAAATAATTTTTCCGTCTGCGCGCAACGCTCCAGCGCCCCTTTGCAAACGTCTCCAAACGCTGACAAAGGGTCGTCGAAAAATAACCGACAAGCGCCGACTTCGTAACGACATACGCGCAATAATCAACTAAAGGAAACGACGCGAACCGTCGCATCCTTAAAACTTTAATATTTCCAACGCGTTCGCCGCATATTAAAAACGTTCCTTTTCGACGGATCCAAAATCAAAAAGAACGCCCAAACACTGCGGCGTAACGCGTTAAATTCTCGTCTTTCATTATTGTCGCTTTCCGTGAAGAAACTGTAACTATGCCGTTTGCAACGATTCTAACGGAAAACGACGACACGCGTGCAGTATAAGAAGAACGCCGCGAAGAATCAAGCCCAAAATGAACGAAAAAGAGAGGGCGTCGTAAAGACAAGACGCTAAAAAGAAAAAGCGTCGACCTCTAAAAAAGAGCCCGACGCTAGGGCGATCGTCAAATCGGCGGCAATTTCAAAAAGAAGCCTCCGGAAGAACCTTCATATTTTCTAAAGCAGACTCGTCGATCGGCGCGCCCGTTTCCATAGCGCCAGAAATTTGAGCGGCAGCCGCGTCCATATCTGCGGCTTCGGTTGCAGTCGGAGCAAATCTAGCTTCCACCGACGCGTTGGAAAATTTCGACGTAAAGGAACCGAAGCGCATACCGTTCAAAGCAAGAAGGTCGCCGTTCAGATACGCGCGCCAAAATTCAGTCGACGCAACGCGAATTGTCTCCTGATAAGGCGCGTCGTGAGCTTGTTTGGACGCCATCCTATGCCCGGCGTAAACGCGGTGATCGCCGCCCTGAAGCACAACGAGAAAACGATCGTTCAAAGAAACGCCGTCAAACGGTATGCGGCGCTGATACGCTTTCGTCGTTCCAACAATTCCGTCGTCCTCCGTACCGGTCAAAACCATCGTCGGCGCTTCGACGGACGCGTAAACAACCCCGCTCTGATTCGCCTCGCAAAAAACCGGCGGCGACAACGCCAAAACGACCGCGACGCGCGGATCCTTCAACGAAACGCCGTTATCGGGCGGAAGTTGACCGGCGACAAGCAAAGAAGCCAAAGCGCCAAGGTCGTTTCCTGCGACGCCGATACGCGCCAAATCGACGTCGGCGCCCATTGGTCCGGCGCTAGAGTGGGACGCGTAAAGAAAATCAATCGCCGACGAGATCGCGACGGCTCTATCGCGCGCGGTCCAATACCGCTGATACGCCTCGCGCAGTTCGTTCATCGCTCTCAACTTGCCGCGCCAAACCGACTCGTCGCTTCCAGGATGACGCAAGCAAAGGACGACGGCGCCGTCGCGCGCCCAAGAACGCGCCAAATACGAAAAGTTTTCCGCCGAGCTCCCGAGCCCATGGGAAAAAATTATCGCCGAAAAACTACCGCCGTCGGCGGGAGGCGTCGTCGGATAATAAGCAAGCGCGCTATACGACGAACCCGTCCGCGAAGTCCAACGCACTTCTTTTACGCCTACCGAATACCTAGAAACGTTGGAACCAGAACGATCAACGCTCGCCCCGTATCGCTCGAAACCTACGGACGTCGCGCTAAGTCCGTTCGAAACGACGCGACGCTCATATGCGACGACCGAAAGAGAAGACGTCAGAATAGAAACAAGAACCAACGCCCCGAAAACTCGACGCCATAAACGCGACGAGTAAAAAAATATCCGACTAGAATCGTTCATCGATCGTTTTTTCCTATCGCGAGAGGGAAACGGGAAACGATAAACCGCCGTTGACCAAGCGCAAAAAACGCAAGACCACAAAACGGATGAGGCGGGATTCGAACCCGCGGACGGGGTAAACCGTCGCCGGTTTTCAAGACCGGTCCCTTAAACCGCTCGGGCACCCATCCTTACAACTACGTCGACCAAGCCGACTCCTTGCCGACAAGGTTCTGTAATTGTATACGCGATTCCTTTATCGTCAACAGGCGCTCTCTAATCTTACTTAAAAACTTTCTAACTAGTCCAAAGCGCGCCATAAAAGAACGCTTTGTATCGATTATAACTGCTTTACAAGGTTCCGTCGTCTTTGCTCGGGCGTAATAGACCGACCAATTTTTCTATCAAAATAATGGAACGAGGTCCTGGAACAGTCGCAAAATTGTCTGGAATCGGGTAAATACGTCCTTCTTTCACCGCTTCGACGTTTGTTCCGAGCGTTTCCCATTCCGCGCGACGCGCGAGTATTTGCGCGGCGCGCTCCTCTTCGTCGTATTCGGTTCCGTCGGTCGACAAATCGACGATCGCGTCGGGATTTAACGCAAGTATTCCTTCTTCGTTGATAGTAGGCGCCGCGCCAAGCATAGAATCGGCGCAATTTGTCGCCCCGACTATTTCTAGTATTTCGTTAAAATACGGGTTTTGCGCGGCGACATAAACCTCGCCAAGGCGTTTGGTTCCGAAGGTTCGATAGAGAGAAATCAAAACGCGCGGCTTAGGACGATTCGCGACGCTTGAGCGCGCCGATTCTATCCGCGCTTGAAATTTGTCGCGCAACTCGCGTCCGCGTTCTCGCGCGCCTTCTTGCTTTCTGACCCCCGATTTAGCGACGACGCCCCGTTCCGCGCGTTCCCCTAGAATCTCAAACGAGGCTCCGACGCCCTCTAACGACGAATGATCTACAACGACGGTTTCAATTTTAAATTTTTCAAGACTCTTCGCGAGAACTTCGTTTTCTTTGAGTAAGACGACAAAATCGGGTTCTAATTCGACGATAGCCTCCACGTTGAAATTATACAAACTACCTATTTTGGGCAAACATTCAGTCTCTTTCGGATATTTGCAATAATCGGAAACTGCAACGACCGACTCGCCAAGTTTCAATTCAAATAGGGTTTCGGTAATGCTCGGCGCAGTAGAAACGATTCGAAGCGCTTTTGAACTCCCTTCGCCAACGTTCGACGTTTTTTTTTGCGAAGAATCGGCGCAACCGCATAACGACGAAAAAAACGTCGTTAGCATAAGAACCAAAGAACCAAAGGAACAAACCTTTTGTTTTGCTCGAGCCCAACGGAACATCAATTTGCCTCGCGCGCTAGAGTAAATCAAGAAACAAAAAACAAGAAACAAAAAAAGCCCTGCAAAAGCAGGGCTTCACAAACGCCCCAACAAGGACTCGAACCTTGGACCCAGCGGTTAACAGCCGCTTGCTCTACCAACTGAGCTATCAGGGCAAAAAGAACGACGAACGTTCAAAAAAGCGCCCCAACAAGGACTCGAACCTTGGACCCAGCGGTTAACAGCCGCTTGCTCTACCAACTGAGCTATCAGGGCGTGCGCTAAGGTAATTACTCCCAGCGCAGAATATGTTACCACAGACGTCTTGTTTAACAAGGGGTAATTTTAAAATTTTGTCAAAAAGCCAATCCAACTCCAACGCTAACGACGTCAATCAAATTTCTTTCCGTAAGTCTTCCAGCGATTATGCAACCACCAGTATTGATCGGGCGCCAAACGCGCTTGTTCTTCCAGCTTTGAAGCGTGCCACTGCGTTATTTGTTGAACGGTTTGAATATTGTCGGGCAAGGCGCGCGGATCTAAAGAATCGACGACTCGCATTGTAAAATTCAACGGAATATTGTCGCGCCTTGTCGCGAAACAGACGTAAATCGGCGCGTCGTACTGAACGCTCATTAACGCCATCGCTTTGTAGGCGGAGGCGGGTCGATTAAAGAATTTGATCCAAGCGCCCTTCTTACCGGCGGATTGATCCGCCAAAAACGCCATAACGCCGTTGTTTTGCAATACGTCGAGAATATCTTCAAAACCTTCGTTTTTGTCAATAATAAACTGACCCGTGCGCCCGCGAAAATCGACGATAAAATCGTTTAGATAGGGGTTGTCCAATTTCCGCGCGACTGAAAAGGTCGGATAACCGAGAAGACCAAGAAGAAAACCGCCGATCTCAAAGTTGCCGAAATGCGCCGTAATCAAAATGATCGGACGATCCTCTTGCAAGGCGGCGAACATTCCGCGCCCGTTCTCAATAACGACGCGCTCCCACCAGTTTGAACCGTGCAACTCGCGCGGCGCGTGCGCGACTTCCGCAACCATCAAAAAAAGATGCGCCCACATTTTGCGCGCTATGCTACGACGTTCGTCAAGCGATTTTTCTGGAAAGGCGTGTTCTAAGTTAGAGTCGACAAGTTTACGTCGAACGCGCAAGACGTCGTAAAAAAGAACCGCCAAATATTCCGAACAACGCTTGCAAACGTCCAAAGAAATAGACTGAACGAAACATATCGAAAAACGAACGATCAAATAAACGAGGTAGTCGGCAATATTTCGTAATTTTTTTTTCATCGTTCGTCGGCGTCCTTTGCCGCCGTCCTCCTTTTCTCCGTTCAAAGTCGTCCAATTAACGGAAAAAACGCGCGCTAAGGAACGTCCTTAACGCGCGTCGTCAATATTTACTCCGACGCAATTCAAGCTCGGAACCGCTCGTCGCTTATTAAAGCAACTTACGAAAAGCTCTCATAAAAAGCGCCGAAACTCAACGTTCTCACTCGGCGTCGTAATTACGACGGGAACGATCCCCGAAATTACGATCACCGTAACTACGATTACGATAGCCGTTGCGCGGCTGTTCTGAAGCGCGCGCTTCGTTGACGCGCAACGAACGCTGATCAAGTTCCGTAGAATCCAACGCTTCGATCGCGGCTTTCGCTTCGTCGTTATTCGGCATAACGACAAATCCGAATCCCTTGGAACGATTCGTCTCGCGATCCTTGACGACGGCGGCGGACTCGACGGTTCCATATTGTTCAAACGCGGCGCGCAGACCGTCTTCGGTCGTACGATAAGCAAGATTTCCAACGTAAATTTTCATCTGAACACTCTCTTCTTCTCTAAAAACCCATCGCAAGAATTGTCGTTTTGCCGATACGCGACACGATTTAGACGTCAAGTCCGCGCGCTAACAAACGCGACGCGACGCAACGCAAATCTAAAAAGTCGCCCCCGTCTTTTCTTCGTCTATCCTTTGAAAATCTTAACAAGCGACTACAGGTCGAGACCGAATATTTTTTGCTATCGGACAAAAACGCCGCGTTCAAAATCGTTCGTTTCTGAAAGGAACGCTTCAGAAATTCCCAACAAAGTCCCCAAATTAGCAAAGAGACCAACGGCATAGCAAAAGAGAGAAGAAGAGAAACGATCGTCTAACGACAAACGTTCCTTAACCGCAATCTTAACAAAGCGCAATCCCTAACAAGTCGTTTTCAGTCGATGGAGGCGGCGGGAATTGAACCCGCGTCCCGCGACGTCTCCACTAGGACGTCTACGCGCGTAGTCGATTCTTTAAAATTTAATCCCGTTGAACCCTTATCGACGACGGTTTCGCAAGGACGATTCGAAAGCTTGATTTAATCTCGCGCGTGTCCGACGCGACGCAAGACGATCCGAATTTATCGACCGCGTTTTTCGCCTCTTCGGCTAAGACTTAAACGCGGGGTCGCCTTTTCTTAGGCGGCCATAGCCATTTGGTTATTGGCAATTGAAATTTTTAATCGGCTTTTTACGAGGCCCACCGATCAACCTCGGCACGCAATCCACGCTTCGCTCGCCCGGTCGAACCCAGTTCGCCCCCGCAACTGCAAAACTTACTATATTATAATAACTTTTTTTTCATATAAAAGGGCAAGTGGAAAAATTTTGAAAAAAAACGCTTAAAAAATTTATCCGTTCGCCGCTAACCAAAAACGTCGGGCTCGTTCTCTACTTTTGTCGAGGCGAAACGAAAATCAACGTCTGATTTCCGACTAATTTCACGGGAATCGAAGCGTCTTCGGCTTCATACGTCTTGACGCTTCCCAACTTGGGATCGAGAACCGTCCAACGATCCGAATCAAACGCGACGTTCGCGTTTAGTCCGTTCAAGCGCAAGTTCCCTTCCCAAGGTTCGTGAACGGCGTTCGTTACCGTAAAAATTAAACGTCCGTCCCGTTCGAACGCGCCCTCGATCAAACAGGGATTCCCCGGCTCGGGCGACAAGCGCGGTCCGGTGAAAGTCCCCAATTCTTTTGCGACGTCTTCCCAGATATTGAGCGGCGTTTCCTCGTCGACCCAATATTCCTTAAACGCGGGATCGTCCCAATCGTAGTCGATTTTTTCCGACCAACGCGGGAAAATAACGCCGCTGAATTTTCCCTTAAGTCGCGCCGCTTCTTCGGAGTTTTTCGGATTCTTCGTCAAACTGTCAAGCGTCTCGCGATCAACGACGCAAAAGGACGTTTGAACGCGCGAAAGTCCCGTTCCAAGAATAAAGAAGGAATCGAATATCTGTTGCGCGCGTTCCGTCTGCTTCGAACGGTCGACCAAAGAACCCGCGTAGGGGCGAAATTCCGACTGCATTTCTTCGATCGGATAATAAAGCAAAATCGGACGTTCGGGCGTCGCGTCGCGCAAAACGGCGTTAAGTCGCCCGACGTACCGGCAATAATCGCCGTGCGTTTTTTCGTTTCGATACTCGGCGCCGCCAATTCCGTAATAGAGCGTAAACTCGGTGACGCCAAAGGCCGCTTGCCAAGCCGCCGCCGCTTCCATCGTTTCCAAGTCGACGGGCTTGCGATCGCCTGAATTTAGTTGCGAGAAATCGCTAATTTCCGTCATTACGCGACGTTCGCCTATAAATTCCGCAGCAGAACAAGGAAACGCGGCGGCGAGCCAGCACCCGTAAAAATAAGCGTTCGGATCGGAATTGAGCATATCGAGACCGGGCAAGTCAAATTTCTTGAGCGCCTTGAGCTTATTCCCATCAAGCGGAACGTGCATAATAATGTTTTCTTCGTAGAGCGTATGTCCGGAAGCGACGGGTCCGTCGGAGTCTTCGCGACAAAACTGCTGAATCTGACCGTAAAAACGTTCGGAATATAACTCGCTCAAAAGCGTCCAGAACTGGCGTCTGACTTTTTTGTCAAGCGCGGAATCGCCTTCGAAAAGGGATTTAAAATTCGGACGCAACTCTTCCCCGTACTTCTCCAAATACTTTTCTTCAACGTCGTCGTACCACGAAACAACGGGCGTCATTTTTTTATTCGGATCAAGAGGATCAAGCGTCGGAACTTTTGAACGAATATGCTCTTCCTGAATTATGCCCAAATTTGCCGCCATCATCGAGGGCTCGTCGGTAAAAAACGCCTCGACGTAATCGTACAATTCAGGCTTCAGAACTTCTCTATAACGTCGATGCGTAACGTCGATAAAACGCTTCACTGCCTCTGGATTGAGCGGGTTAGGATAACGACGAGCTTTGAAAACGTTGTTGCTCGAGTGCGTAAACTCATAGCAATCGCGAACGTAATAGGGCGGATCGTGTTCGGGATCGTAAGTCAACTCCAAAGACCAGAGATCGGGTCGACCTTCGAGAACGACTCCGCCCGCGCTAAGACTCGGATAACCGTCCTCGTCGTATATCCAAACGCGCATCCCGCTGTCTTTGAGGTTCTGAACGCCGACCCGGAAACGCGACCAATTCTCCTCCGAGCGTATATAATCGGCGCCGCCGACGTTGACGACAAGACCGCCAAGTCCGCAGGCGTCGCGATAATATTCGACGGTTTTGACGTCGGTTAAGTCGCGCCCGTGAACTATCTGCAGAGGACGAAAAACACGAGGAGGAGTCGTAAAATCGGAAAGCCAAGCGTCGGAAAGAAACGCGCCTTCTTTGGGGACGTACTCGATCGTGCCAAGTTCGCCGTCGTTTTGCGCCGAACCGGGCAAAATGATTTCAGACTCGACGCCAACGGCAAGTCCGCCCGACGCAAGTTCCTGAGCCGAAGCCGAAGAAAAAACGCCAAGCGTCAAGCCAAACGCAAAAATAGAGAACAAAAAGACTCGAATTTTCACTATCGCTCCTATGTTATCGATTTTCTTTCGGGAAAAAATTGGTTATGATCGTTCGCGAAACGTACTCCGAATTGAAAACTACGCCGTTCGTCTTTTGACGACGCGTTTCGCTTTGGGGGTAGCGCGCGCCAAATTTTCAACAAAATTTTCGACGTCGAGCAAGGAAGGCGCCGTTAAAGCAAATAGTCGAATTTGATCCAAGAGTTTCAGATCGTTAAATTTGGTCAACAACGGCGTCAGGCGTTTGGAAGGCTCGGGAAAACGCAACGAGGCGATCGTTTGAATCGTCTCCAGCTTGCCCTCGATTTTTCCTTCGATTCTTCCTTCGATTTTGCCCTCAAGTTTGCTTTTGTCTTCTATCATATCCAAAAAAGTTTTCATTCTCTGCCCCGTTTCTCCGTTTTCTTTTGGAAAAATCGGTTGCGATCATTCGCGAAATTTACTCCGAATTGAAAACTACGCCGTTCGCCTTTTAACGACGCGTTTAGATTTGGGGTTAGCAAGCGCCAAATTTTCAACAAAATTTTCGACGTCGAACAAGGAAGGCGACGTTAAGGCAAATAGTCGAATTTGATCCAAGAGTTTCAGATCGTTAAATTTGGTCAACAACGACGCCAGGCGTTTGGAAGACTCGGAAAACCGCAACGAGGCGATCGTTTGAATCGTCTCCAGGTTGCCCTCAAGTTTGCCCTCAAGTTTGCCCTCGAGTTTACCCTCGCGTTTACCCTCGAGTTTGCCCTCGCGTTTGCTTTTGTCTTCTATCATATCCAAAAAAGTTTTCATTCTCTGCCCCGCTTCTCCGTTTTTAACG
>JAZUGM010000276.1:0-8911 GCA_045641205.1 Thermoguttaceae bacterium | reverse complement strand
TAGCTGAAAAGGCTGTCGAACTTCAAATTTGCGAAAGGATAAGCTATCAGACGGTGAAAAAAATTTTAAAAAAACAAAAATAACGTCAAAACAACGCGTCGAGTATTGGGTGATACCGCCCAAAGCGAACGCCGAGTTTGCAGCAGCAATGGAACGAACGATCGCAACATATCAAACGCCTTACGACGCCAAAACGCCGGTCGTTTGTATGGACGAACAACCAATCTCGCTTCACGCCGACCGCGCGGGACGCGAACCTATTGCAGAAACGGTAAATCATTGCAAACGCGTTGATTATCAATATGAACGTAAAGGAACGGCCTCCATTTTTATGTTTGTCGAGCCTTTGACAGGTTTACGTTGGGTTACTGCTCGCGATCGTCGAACAAAACGCGATTGGGCGTTTGAAGTCGCTATGCTTGTGAAAAACTTTCCAAACGCGCAAAAAATTATTTTGGTTTGCGACAACTTGAACACTCATACTTACGGCGCGTTTTATGAAACGTTTCCGCCCGCCGAAGCGGCGCGGCTTTGCCAACTTGTTGAAATACGTCATACGCCTGTTCACGGAAGCTGGCTAAATATTGCGGAATGTGAATTAAGCGTTCTGACGCGGCAATGTTTAAAGAACCAACGCTTTCCAACGCTCGAATTGTTACAAGCAGAAATATGCGCTTGGAACATTACGCGAAACGACCAACAAAAAACTGTTGAGTGGCAATTCACAACCGAGGATGCAAGAACTAAATTGATATCTATTTACCCACAGTTATAAAGTTCATACAACACTAGGAGTCGACGATTTTCAATTAGCATACGAGGCGTATTACGACGACGCTTTGATTGCGTTTAGGGGAAGAGTCGCTAAAGGGAGTGGAAAAGCGAGATTTTTCGAAGTGAAGAATCTACGCCGCGTTGAAACCTGAACTTTGCAAGACGCGTCGCGAACCTATCCTATCCGAATATTAGAGTCCTGCGGATTCTCGTGCGCTTCCTACGTTGCAATTCCGACGCTCAGTTTTCTTTTTAATCGACAAAAAAGCCGTCGTTCCTAAAAGGACTCGACGGCTTTTTTGTCAAAACCAATCTTACCTAACAAAAGCGTTCAATTAAAGGTTTTCGCAAACCAAATCGCCGACTTCGGTCGTGGAATAACCCATCTTGCCGGCCGCTTGGCTCTTCATCTTTGTGCCGGTGACAAGTTGGATCGATTTCATTACGCGATCGGCCGCTTTCGTATAGCCCTCTTGATTCAACATCATCGAAACGGAACTGATCGCCGCGATCGGGTTGATGACGTTCAAGCCGGTATATTTCGGCGCGCTTCCGCCCATCGGCTCGTACATACTCGTCCCGCCCGGTTCCGGATTGATGTTTCCGCCGGCCGCGACGCCCATACCGCCTTGAAGGACGCCCGCCAAGTCCGTAATGATGTCGCCGAACATATTCGTCGTCACGATGACGTCGTAATATTCCGGGTTCTTAACCATCCACATGCAACACGCGTCGACGTTGTTGTAATCTTTAACGACGTCGGGATACTCGGCGCCGACTTCTTCGAAGGTGCGCATAATGAGGTCGTGTCCGTAAGTCAAAACGTTCGTTTTGGCTACGAGCGTGAGCTTTTTGCCTTTCGGATTGTTTCGACGGCGCGTCAATTCGAACGCCCAACGAATGCAACGCTCGGTTCCCTTGCGCGTGTAAATCGCGGTTTGCGTCGCGACTTCGTCCGGGGTTCCCTTCTTGAGGAACCCGCCGACGCCGGTGTACATGTCTTCCGTGTTTTCGCGAACGACGACAAAGTCCAAATCTTCCGGACCTTTGTCGCGCAAGGGCGAAACGACGCCGGGGAACAATTTCACGGGGCGCAAGTTGATATATTGGTCGAATTCGAAACGCAAGCGGAGCAAAAGACCCTTTTCCAAAATGCCGGGCTTAACGTCCGGGTGTCCGACGGCGCCGAGCAAAATCGAGCTGAACTTACGCAACTCGGCGACTTCGTCGTCGGTAATAATGACGCCGCCGTTCTTGAGGTAACGATTTCCGCTAATGTCGAAATCGACCAGTTCAAGATTGATGTTCTCAAGTTTCGCGACTTCCTTCAGAACTTTAACGCCTTCCGCCACCACTTCGGGACCAGTGCCGTCCCCGCCCAACGTCGCCACACGCAACAAATCGCTCATCTTTAACTCCTATTCGCGGTAAAAGAACGCATATTCCGCCAAAAACTAACGAGACGCTAGCGTCTAACGTCCCTCGCGCCGTTCTCTCCGTCGTAATATAAACTCGTTGTTTGATTATATGAAAGCGCGTTCTTTCGTCAAGACGACGCGCTTTTCTTTTCTATCGATAAAACTTCCTCACGCGTCGCAAGGACTCTACGCCTTCTAACGTCAAGCAATCGCGCACGCACTGAAGCGCGGGCGAATCGTCCTCGAGCTTCTGATAATTTCGTTTGACCGAGCCGACGACGTAATCGAGTCCTAACGGCATAGCGAGCGTCAAAAACGCGCTTTCCAAGGGGCTCTTGACCGGCGAATCGTCGACTTTGCGCTTACTAGGAAGCATCACCGTGAAATTACTCAGCCCGACGGACGCGTGAACGCCCTTCATTTCAGGATCGGACTGAATTTTCACGAGCGTTTCCATAAGACGCGCCAACGCGCCTTCCATATCGCTGCCGATCGGCGAGACGCCCGGATCGAAAATCAGGTCGTCGTTCGGAATACCAAAGGATTTAGCGCGTTCGAAAAGAAATCGCGCCGCCGAATAGGCGTCGTCGGACGTCTGCACGGGCGCGCCCTGCCCTTGCGCGTCGACAAACTCGGTCAAAAGCAAAATAGGACGGAAGGGCGTTTCCTTATACAGTTCGAACATTTCCGGACGCAAGGGCGAAATCGAATTGAGAATCGGCTTGCCGCGCGAAGGATCGCAAACGCGCAACCCCGCCCGCGCGAGTTCGTAATCGGGCGAATCGACGGAAACGGGCAAACGAGTCGCCTCGACGACCGTTTGAACCATTAATTCCATCGTCGCCGCCGAACGGGTTCCGACGTTGACGTCGATATAACGCGCACCCTTCGACTCTTGAAAACGCGCGACTTCGCGCACGCCGTCAAGATCGTTCGCCTCGTAAAGCGCGTTTGTGGAAGGAACCGAATCGTTGAGCGTTTCGCCGATAATCGACAAGCCGTCTATCGCCATTTGTTTCTCCTTGCGAATAATTGTTGCAAACTACGGAACGCCTCCGTTTACGAAAACTCAACCTTTGATCGCGTCGTCGACGGCGACGTAATCGAGTTCCAACGCCTTGGCGACGTTTTTATTCGTACATTGTCCGGCGTAAATATTGACGCCGTTGGCAAGACCCGCGTCGGCTTTGACCGCCTCTTCAAGCCCGAGATTCGCCATTGCGCGCGCGTATTTGAACGTGGCGTTCGACAGTGCGACGGTCGAAGTATAAGGCACGGCGCCCGGCATATTGCCGACGCAATAGTGAACGACGCCTTGTTCGATGAAAACGGGGTCGTCGTGCGTGGTCACGTGCGAGGATTCGCAACAGCCGCCTTGGTCGATCGCGACGTCGACGATCACGGCGCCTTTTTTCATCAAGGGCAGGTGTTCGCGACGAACGAGCTTCGGAGTCTTTCCACCGGGAATCAAGACGGAGCCGATCACCAAGTCGGCTTCCGCCAACGCCTTGCGGATATTCGCTTCGGAAGAATAAAGGGTCGTGACGGACGCGCCGAATACGTCGTCAAGATAGGAAAGACGGTTCAAATTAACGTCGAGCAACGTGACTTGGGCGTCGACGCCGACCGCCGCTTTAGCCGCGTAAGTTCCGACGATACCGCCCCCGACGATCACGATTTTACCGCGTTCGACGCCCGGCACGCCGCCCAAAAGGACGCCGCGTCCGCCGAATCGTTTTTCCAAATACTTGGCGCCTTCCTGAATGCTCAAACGTCCGGCGATTTGACTCATCGGACGAAGACAGGGCAAATTGCCGCTCGCGTCGGTAATCGTTTCGAAAGCGACGGCCTTGACGCCTCGAGCAATCAACATATTGGCAAGTCGCGGATTAGGCGCCAAATGCAAATACGTATAAAGGATTTGTCCTTCGTGTAAGAAATCGTATTCGCTCGGATCCGGTTCCTTGACTTTGACAATCATATCGACGTCGGCAAAAACTTCCAACGGAGTCGCTTTGATCGTCGCGCCGGCTTGCGCGTATAAATCGTCGGGAAAACCGGCGTTCTCGCCCGCGCGCGTCTCCACTAAAACTTCGTGTCCGTCGGCGACCAACGCGGCGACGTTGTCGGGCGTCAATCCCACGCGGTACTCGTGATTCATCAATTCGCGAGTCGTTCCAATTCTCATAATCGTTCGCTCCCTGCTGATTGTTGTTCTAATTGTCTTGCCGACGCTCGTTGCGACGTTCGTTCGTTTTGAACGTCGCTCGCGCGTTTTTTTCTTTAGTATCGGCGTCTTGACGTCGTTAAAAAAGTCAAACGTGATGAATCGATCAAAAGGCGTTTTCCCTAGCGCGCTTGAAATTCGACGAAAAAAACGTATACTAACGTCAAGCGTCGAAAGCATCCCTTCCAACCGCGCGACGCGTTATATAATTTTATACGTTTCCAGTACTAACGCAAGCGGGTAAGTTATGTCGAAACAACGTAAATCGAGTTCGTCAAAAAAGCCTAAAACGAACGCCCACGCCGACGAGTTCGTAGCGCCGCCTTTGGCGAAAGAATTCGAATTAAACCCGACTTCGCCGACGTCGATCGCAACGGACAAAACGGCGACGGCGGCGCGTCTCCTTTTGTTCTGTTTTTTCCTACTTTTTTGGGGCGTTCGCTATCGTAATTTTCTCTTTGTCGCGCAAGAATACGACCTGTTTCTTTGGGATTGGAGTTACTTGCGCGAAGCGTCGGAGCGAGTCGCGGGGCTCTCTCGATACGTATCATCTTTTTTTATCCAATTTTTTTATTTTCCGTTTGTCGGCGCGTTGATCTTAAGTTGCTGTCTTTCGTTTATTTAGTACGGAACGGAAAAATTGTTCAATTTGACGCGCTCGCGACTCTTTTTGTCCTTTATTCCCCCTTGTTTGGCGACGATACAAACGACGAGCGTGAATTATTTCCTCTTCGAACGCGCGGACGTCGCGTATGTTTTCAGTCCGATTTTTAATTGCGCGTTCGCTTTGGCGTTTGCGTTGATTTACAGTTCGCTTCGCGCGCGGAAGAATCGGGCGGCTTTTTTTGTCGTCGGACTCGCGCTCGCCTACCCGGTCTTTGGTTTTTGGGCGCTTCTTACCGGCGTTTTCTGCGTTCTTCGCGAGACGGAGCTTTCCAAAGGCGCCTTTGCCGCGCGAAAAAAAACGGACAAACGCGCTTTTTTCGAAATAAAGTCGGTTTCGGAACTTTGCGAACTCTTGTTGCTTTACGTCTTGCTCGTCCCGTGCTTCTACTGGTTTGTTTTCGCCGAAACGTCGCCTAGTTTCCGCCATACGTATCTTGCCGGACTTTGCGAAGAATCGGTCTTGACCCAAGGTCGCGAATTATCCACGACGGTTCTTTGGATTTTTTATCAAACGACGACGATTTTGTTCTTATGCGCGTGTTCCCTTCTTCGCGCGTTTCGGGGCAAAATCGGATTTTTCGGCAAGAAGAAGGTTAAAACGCCTTCATCGAACAAACGCCTTCAAAGAATCGCGATCGTCGCGCCGATTTGTCTTTGCGTTCTGATTTGCGCCGCGACGGTTCGCTTCTCTTATTCGTCGTTGAATTTTCAGACGTTGTTAAAAACGGCGAGGGCGCTCGATTCGCGAGATTGGGACGCGCTTCTTCAAGCGGAATCAAAAGTCAAAAATCCGATCGATCCGTTAATTTTCGCGCGTTTGACGGCGCTTACAAGAACGGATCAAATCGCCGAAAAACTCTTTACGCGACCGCTTATTCCGAAGACGTCGCCGCAACTTGATGCGGTCGACGCGTTTGGAATGTGCGGCGACCGCTTTTTGTGCGAATTGGGAGCGGTCAATCTTGCGGCGCGAACCGCGACGAACAACGCGTTCGTCAAACGGTATCGCTCCGCGTGGGCGATAAAAACG
Organism: Thermoguttaceae bacterium; assembly: GCA_045641205.1. Taxonomy (GTDB): domain Bacteria; phylum Planctomycetota; class Planctomycetia; order Pirellulales; family Thermoguttaceae; genus RUG369. The sequence goes on along the minus strand of JAZUGM010000276.1, from coordinate 2,796 downwards.
CTCGTTTTATGCTCCCTTGCCGACCGACAGGCGCCCCTTGTCGCGCGATACGCGCATCTGCTTCAGAAGACGTTGTTTCACCGTCGATTTGCGAACGAAGCGCTGGCTTGTCTTCAAAAGAGCGGCGACGCGTCCTCGGTCTTTAGCGCTTATTTGTCGGCGCCAAGCCAAGCCGACGTCAAGCGCGCCGAAAATCTCGAAGCGTCCGTCGAAACGATTCGGCGTCTGGAACCGCTCGAAGACGACTTGGCGTCCGCCGACAACCTCAACGAGTGTTACTTTCGACATATTCAGTTGGACGATTTGTCGAAACGCGAGCCGAACGACCGCGAAAATAGACTCGCAACGTTGCTTATAATGCGTAATTTTCCCCGTTTTGGAGAATTTTTCGACGCGTATCTCCAAGAAAAAGCGGACGCGTCCCTCCCACGCAGTCTTCAAGAGGCGGCTCTGTTTCGCGAGCGGTACCCCGCGCCGTTCGAAACGCCGGAGAACGAAAACAAACCTCGAACGGTTCCGTCCGTTAAAAACGTCGCGCCTGAAAATCACGAACGTTTTGAGCGTTTTCTCGACTTGTTCAACGCGTCCGACTCCAACGAGAACGACGCAAAGTTAATACAAGAATATGGCGATACGTTTTGGCTTTTTGCAGTCTCGATGCAAATGGCGGAATTATATTGAGGCGTTTTAAATTAGCGTCGAACGTTCAAGATTCTATCGTCGCGCGGAGTTGCAAGTTCAATTTGTTCGCTCGACAAAAACGTCCCTTCGAAAAATGTTGATTTTTCAGACGTTTTTGTCGACTTTGTTCTGTTTTTTACCAAAAAACCCCTAAAAAAAGCCAAAAGAATCCCCCAAAAGATAGACTTCTTGACTCGCCAAACGTATAATTGGAAAAGATCGGCTTGTCGGCAAGTCGGTCTGTGAAAATCCGCCGCGCGCTTGAAAAGAGCCCGCGACGTCGGCGTTTTTATGGAGCTTATGATGAAATTGTCCTCAACGATCAAAAGTCTTTGCCGTTTTAGCCTATTTTCGCTAGTTTCGGCGTTTGTTTTTTTCACTTGCGCGCAGAATCTAAGCGCGCAAAATTCCGACGCGCCTAAGTCGCGCTATGCGATCGTCGCGACGCCGAGCGTTCTCGACGACGCCGACTGGTCGAAAGTCGTCGAATCGTTAAAAGCGAAGCGCGCGGACGAATTTGACGTCGCCGTCGTTCGTTGGGAAGACGACGCGTTCGACAAATTGCGCGACGCGGCGCCCGAGTACGCGTGTTTCGTCGTCAAGCCTGAAGAAGCGACGATCGATCGGCTCGCGAAGATTTGGCAAGGAACGCGCGCGCTGGACGACGACCCCTACGGCGACGTTCTCTGGGGAATTATCACGGGCTTCGACGTAAACGACGCGCTTCGTCTTACGCACACGAAGGACGCGCAAATCGAACGCGCTTGCGCCGCCACTTCCATTCCGTTGACTTGTTTCAAGTCGGGCGTCGCTTTTGACGAATTGAAAAAGAATCGCCGCCAAGTCAAGGAGGAAGGCAAGGCGCCGGAAGACCGAAGCGACGCCCCCGACGATACGACGCGCGCGATCGCCGAAGCGCTTGACGGCGCCCAGCTTTTCGTTACCTCCGGGCACGCGTCCGAGCGAAATTGGAGCATCGGTTACGCGTATAAAAACGGATTCTTCGTCGCAAAAAACGGCGAACTTATCGGAGCGCCTTCTAACGGCGAGCCCTTCTCTATTAAAGCGGGCGGCTCCAAAATTCAAATCGCGTCGGGTAACTGCCTCTGGGGCGATATCGACAAGCCCGACTGTATGGCGCTCGCGATGATTCGAAACGTTAACGTCGATATGTTTGTCGGCTACGTCGTTCCAACTTGGTTCGGTTATATGGGCTGGGGCGTTCAAGACTATTATATTGAACAGCCGGGTCGTTTCACCGTCGCGGAAGCCTTTTTTGCCAATAATCAGGCGCTTCTCTATCTCTTGGAAAAAAACAAAAACGCGTCCGCGTCGGAAAAACTCAAGCCGAATTACCTCGAAGGTCTGGAATATGATCGCGACGTCGTAGTTTTGTACGGCGATCCCGCGTGGCGCAACGCGTTGGCGGTTCAAGATTCCGGGTGGAAGCAAGAACTCGCGCAAGAACAAGGCGCCGACGGTCAAACGGTCTGGACGTTGACGATCGAGCCTTTGCGCGGCGAAAAATCCTACGAACTGCTCGACCCCAACGGCTCGGAACGGGGCGGACGTCCCTTCTTCCAATTCTTGCCTCGTCGCGTCGCCGACGTCAAAATTTTGGAAGGCGAAGAATTCGCGCCCGTAATTACCGACAATTTCGTCTTGATTCCGCGTTCGAACGCGATTTCCACAGACAAGCCGTTCGTCGTCAAATTCTCGAGTAAATAGTCGCAAGGCGACGTCGGCAAAGCGACGGAACCGTCGTAAGACGTCGCGCGCAATAAATACGATTTAGCGTTTTATGGAGTTTTATAATGAAGTTTTCTTCAACGACCGACCGTCGTAGACGTTTAAGTTTTAAATTCCGTCTCTTTTCGTTCTTTTTGGCGTTCGCCGCCCTTGCCTTTGCGCAAAATGTAAACGCGCAAGACTCGAACGAGTCGAAGCAAGGCTACGCGATCGTCGCGACGCCGAGCGTTCTCGACGACGCCGACTGGGCGAAAGTCGTCGACTCGTTAAAAACGAAGCGCGTGATATCGAAGAATATTCAAAGATTACGGTCAGGGAATTCGCCGGAGCATTTCCCAATAACCTTAAGGAAGCCGCATACAGTTT
>JAZUGM010000275.1:0-2618 GCA_045641205.1 Thermoguttaceae bacterium | reverse complement strand
TTCCTTCCTCGCGACGTTCGACGCGCTTAGAAAACGTCGACGAAGCAAAGTTCAACAATTCTCGCTCCAATTCGTCGTCGTAAGTTTCTGAATCAGCGTCGACGTTTCGCGACGTTCCTTCCAGATTTGGAATCTTGATCGATTCGGAATCAGCCCCTGAACTTGCGGCAACGTTAGCTCGAGCCTTTCTTTTCTTCGCCAAATTTTTTTTGTACTTGAAATATAAGAAGAAAAATAACGCCGCCGCGACAAAACTCGCTAAACCCGCGTAAATTGTCCGTTTAGATTTGGCGATTTTTAGGCAAACGTCGAAGAATGATCGCGCTCGTCCGTTCCAACTGGATTTCTCGTCCGTAGCGGATTCGTCTTCGGATGCAATTTCCGCGATTTTCCCAAAAGTTTCCGCCAACGCGCCGCCTTCAGAAGACTTCGCGTCCGTAACAAAAGCGCCCGTGTCTTTTTCAGTCTCGATCTGTTCTTTTGACTTGGGAGCCGATTCCAAAACGTCGAACGACGCATATTTTGAGACGAAATTCACCGTGTCGGCGGCGCTCGGAGCCGACGCGTCGGCAAAGACGTCGACGTAAAAAGAATTTTCAAGCGTGTTGTCGTTCCAACCTAAACGCTCGCCCGTCGGTCGAAAGAGCGCGACGGCAAATTTCTTCGTCTCCTCGACGATTTTCGTTTCCGTTTCGCGGTATAACAACTCTCGTTTCTCCGGCGATTCTTCTTCGAACGTCTTCTCCTTGCTCTTTTCCGCGACGACGCGTTGAAAAACGCGTTGAACGTAACTTTCGGGCACGGCTATTCTTACAATAATCGAGCGCAAGAAGAACGCGGCGTTCGACGCGCGTCGTCCAACGTTCGAATCGTTTTTTTCAAAATAACTCGCCTGCGCGACTCCGCCGTCGTTCGACGCGCGACGCGAACGAGCGGAATAAAAACTATTTGCGTCCTCTAAATAATTCGTCTTATGTGCAACGCGCGCTTCTTGACTAAACGTCTCCTCGTTGGACGAACGCGACGCGAGAACGAGCGCGTTCTCAACGCGACGTCCGAACCTCTCCTTTTCCAAAGGCTGAATTTTAGCGGGCGCGACGTCTTTTTCTTCCGCCGATGCAAGAGTTTGAATCCGATTTGAATCGTTCGCCGACGCGTCTTTCTTTTTCGGGTTGCCCAATCGCGCAAAGCCCGAGTCGCCGCGCGCGTTTTTCGCGTCTTCGAAGTCTTGATTTTCGTTCGGCTTGGAATAGGAGACGACCCGCAACTCGAGCGCGCCTCGATTAAATTCCAGACGCGCGCCGCTTGATTTTTCCTCGTCCTTTGCGGCTTCTTTTTCGTCGATCAGATCGGCGACGACGGAAACGCGAACGCCTTCGATATCGCCAAACGCTTCAAGGAATTTCTCGCGCCAATAGTTCTCTACGCGTTCTTTTTCGAGAATTGCGACGTCGGACGCCTCGGAATTACGCGAATTGTCGACGCCGAGATACGACTTGCCCGCTTTCAAATCGAGAATAGAAACGTCGTCGGCTTCGTCGATTCCAAGTTGATGTTTCGCGGCGATCGTAACGGCGGCAATAAAATTAGCGTCAAGTTCGACGCCTTCTTTTAAAGCGACTCCGATCGACGCCGTGACAACGTTTTTAGCGACAAGCCCGGATTGTTCGCGACGGGAACGATAACCGACCGTCGCGTATTCTACGCCGCGCATTTGTTCGATCGTTCGCTCCAACTGAGTCGCGCACGCGTTTAACTCGCGCATACGCAACTTGGAATCCGATTCAAAAACGCTCGATTCGCGCAACGCTTCAAGACGCGATTCGCTCGGCGCCTTAGGATACGCGCCCGCGACCGCCAGAGCCGATTGATATTCGTTTTTTTTAGCCGTCGGAACGGATAATTTGCCGGAGTCCCAAGAATATTCGTCGAGTCCCGCCGCGCTAAGAACGGAACCGACTTTTTTTTGGTCTTCACGACCAAAATACCAGCCGTCAAACGCATAAGCGACTGTTTGATGCTCTTTTGCGGAATAATGAAAAGAAAACGCGCATAACGTCGTCAATACAAGGATGAGCGCTATTCCGCCGAGTATATAAAGATTTTTCGACTTGCTCACGCCCTTTATATCCATTTTATCCACCGACAAAAGTATCCGCGACTAAGTATTTACCGACGCGCCAAGTTTTTTTTCGTCTTCGTTCGACGAAAAAACCAAAGGCGCGCGACCATCATAATAAATCCGCGCGTTTTTTTCAAGACCTTTTAACGGTAATTAGCAAAAACGGTTTTATCAGAATATTTTAAACAAAAGTTAAAATTGCTCATAACAATAAAAACAACGCATAGGAACCCCGCCTTAATAAACAAAAAACTTCGATTTTAAACAAACCGTTGAAACGTTTGTAATTTTTCCGCGTCGTGTGATCAACGTTTTGCGAACCGTCCCCATTCGCCGATATTCTCGAGCCAACCGTCGGTTTCAGAATAAGGTCTGGAGCAAAGCCCCGCCGTTAGGCGGGCGTGGAAGCAGCCGATTACATATTGGCGTACGCATTCATAAACAAAAAACTTCGATTTTAAACAAACCGTTGAAACGTTTGTAATTTTTCCGCGTC
>JAZUGM010000274.1:0-5934 GCA_045641205.1 Thermoguttaceae bacterium | reverse complement strand
ACAGTATTTCCATCATCCCTATTTGGGTTGTCGAGAATTTCCGGCAGAATTTCGTTTAATTCCTGATCCAGAACAGGAACCGGCTAAAATTCCTGATGAATTTTGTGATCCGATAGAACGCGATCTAGGGATAATGTTTTTTGATTGGGACTACTTGGGTTCCAATTTAAAACAGCTCTACTATCATCCAATAATGAAAAAAGGCGTGATTGAAGTCCCGAAGCGAGAATCAGAAGAGGTAATAGGATGATATTGCAAGCGCTCAAAGAATATTATGACAGAAAACTTGAGACACACGACCCTAAAATTGCCAAATTTGGGTGGGAGTGGAAGGAAATCCAATATATTATCGTCATTGATAAAGAGGGAAATCCTAAGGACATTCAAGATATGTCAGAAGTTTCCGAAAAAGACGAAAATATCCGTTCCTTTTATGTTCCCAAAGACGTCGAAAGAAGTAGTGAAATCGAGTCAAATCTTCTCTGGGACAACCTCGAATACGCTGTTGGAATTGTGCCGAAAAACGGCTCAAAAGAAAAAACAGAAGAACGTCATAAAGCCTTCCAAAATCGTTTGAAAGAGTTTGGAGAAACAGACGACGAAGGCATATGTGCGCTAAAAAAATTTGTTGCCTTAAGTCTCGAAGAAAAATTACAGAAGTTTGAAAAAATTCCTGTTGAAAAACAAAAACTGTGGGACAACCTAAAAAAAGACGGCAAAGGGTTTGTTACTTTTAAATTACTAGGCGCTGATGATGTAATTGTCGCTTCCTCCCAATTTATTCAAAGCTACGAAGAATACATTAAAAATAAAAAAGGAACGCCCTGTTTTTGTCTCGTATCTGGTGAATATGATAATTTAGCCCCCAAACATTACAAAATAAAGGGAATCCAAAACGGAAATCCCACAGGAACACGCCTTGTAAGTTTCAACAAGGATGCATATAGTTCTTTTGGGAAAGAACAAGGAGCAAACGCTCCGATTGGTGAAAAGACTGTTTTTGCCTACACGACAGCGCTTAATCTGTTACTTAGTAAAGACTCCCAAAATCATTTTTTTGGTTATACAACCAAAAAGACGAAGGCAATACGTTTGGCACAGAACGACGATATAAATCATCTTTTTTTGGGCAACACAAGCGTCGTATTTTGGGGACAGGAAGATTCAGTTGTAGAAAAGAATCTTGTTAAAGCGTTCAATCCGGATAAAAAGTCCAAAGAGGTCAGGGCGTTATTTAAGTCCGTTCATAACGGAATTTTATTAGAATCTCATAAGAAGAACCGTTTTTATGTATTGGGATTAACCCCCAATAACGCTCGTATTGCCGTTCGTTTTTGGCACGTTTCAACGATACAGGAAATGGCAAAAAAAATTAACGACTATTTTGACGATATTGAGATTTTCTATAATGAAGACTCTATTTTTCTCCCTCTTTTGGAGCTTCTCAAAGCAACGGCAGCCGGAGGAGAAATAAAAAATATTCCCCCAATATTAGAACGTGAAATAACGAGGGCAGTTCTTACAGGTTCGGTATTTCCTCAATTCGTTTTGTCGTCAGTCATTATGAGGATATGCGCAGACAAAAAAGTATCAGTTGCTCAAGCGGCTCTTTTAAAAGCGTATCTCAACAGACTTGGACGCTGTTCTGTCCCTTTGAAAGAACAGACTCAATTCGAAAACAATACAGGCACATCTGATTGCAAATCCAGTTCAAAAGGAGAAATTAAAGTGGCTCTTGATCAAAACAACTTAAATATTGGATATAATCTTGGTCGGCTTTTTAGAATTCTCGAGGATATTCAATGTCAACGGATCGCCCCCAATACTACGATTCCCAAAGCGACGATTCGCGAACGTTTTTATGCAGCGGCCTCATGTACGCCGGCAGTCGTCTTTCCTAACCTTATCCGACTGTCAAATCATCATTTGGCAAGATTACAAGAAGAATGGAAGAAAAAATACTTTGAAAATCTCCTTGGCGAGGTTTTTTCAAAAATTCAAGACATGCCTTCTTATATTAAATTGGAAGATCAAGCACGTTTCGCTATTGGATACTATCATCAAAAAGAGTGGCGTAGCCCCAAGAATGAGTCTGGCGTAACTGCTACTGATAATCAAGAAAAGAATTCAGAGACTGTCAAACAATGAAAATTACATAAAATAATACCAAATTAAGCGTATAAGGTTAAAATTGGTATTGTTTGTTGTAATTTTCAAAAGTTATACGAAAGGAAAACAATGGGAATCCCTGTTGAAAATCGCTATGATTTTATGTTAATATTCGACGTTAAAGACGGTAATCCTAATGGAGATCCAGACGCCGGTAATCTTCCGCGACTTGATCCTGAAACGAATCAAGGATTGGTAACCGACGTATGTCTTAAACGAAAAGTTCGGAACTATGTCCAATTGACCAAAGGACTCCAACCCCCATTTGATATTTACGTCAAGGAAAAAGCTGTTCTCAACAATTTGATCGTCGATGCGTTTAAACAATGTGGAATTAGTGTAACGCAAACGGAATCAAATGCCGCAAGTGAACAGAACTCTTCCGAGGTCAATTCCGACGCCTCTCAAGGAGAAAAGAAACCCAAATCGAAAAAAACAAAGAATCGAAAAAGTGGAGAAGAATCAGAAACGGCTCGTAAATATCTGTGCCAGAATTACTACGATATTCGTACATTTGGCGCGGTATTGATGACTGGACTCAATGCTGGACAAGTTCGAGGTCCGATTCAATTCACTTTCGCTCGGTCTGTCGATCCAATTATCCCTATGGAACATTCGATCACACGTTGTGCTGTAACAAAAGAGGAAGATAAGGACAAAGAAAGGACAATGGGGCGTAAAAGTACGATCTCTTACGGTCTTTACATTGCCTATGGCTTCTTTTCCCCCGCGCTTGCTTCGCAAACCGGCTTCAACTCAGACGACTTGCAACTCCTTTGGGAAGCGCTTGCCAATATGTTCGATCACGATCACAGCGCCGCGCGCGGCATGATGTCGACTTGCAAACTGATCCTATTCAAACACGCTTCGGCGCTTGGAAACGCGCAGTCTGGTCGGCTCTTCGAACTCGTCGACGTCAAACGAAACGACTATAATAAACCAGTTCGTTCCTTTAACGATTATACTGTTTCAATCGACACTAAAAATCTGCCGCAAGGCGTCGAGATTATTGAACTCGTCTGAAATCAAAGGTAAAAACGTACTTTGCGATATTTCTTATTCCATCGATTATCGCAAAGCGTGTTCCAGCAAATCGTCGCCGCCTATTTCTCGATAGGCGGCTTGCCTCGTTTATTTGCGCAAAAAAGCGCGTTCTCCGTCTGAACTTCGTTTCTTTAGGAGCTCGAATGTATTCCGAAGACGCCCTTTTATCCCTTTCCGGGTTGCAACATCAGGCGTTTTGTCCGCGTCAATGCGCGCTCATTCACCTTGAGCAATACTGGAACGAAAACTTTCTTTCTGCGTCGGGACGCGTTATGCACGAAGCGGCACATAGCGAAAAAAGCGAGTTACGCGGCGACGTTCTGACGACGCGAAGTCTGCGGTTGCGTTCCTTACGGCTCGGCGTTTCCGGAATCGCCGACGTCGTGGAATTTCATCGCGTCGACGATTCGACGAACGCCGTGAAATTGCCGCATCGGCGCGGATATTGGATTCCCTACCCCGTCGAATATAAACACGGAAGCCCTAAAAAAGGCGACTGCGACGAAATTCAACTTTGCGCGCAGGCGATTTGTTTGGAAGAAACGCTCGGCTGTCGTATCGAAGAAGGGGCGCTCTTTTACGGTAAAACGAAACGTCGAAAGGTCGTGCAATTTGACGAAAGGTTGCGGAAGGAAACGGAACGCGTCGCCAAGGAATTTCACCAGATGATCGACTCGGGCGTTTTGCCGCCGCCCGTCTTGACGCCCGCGTGCAAGTCCTGCTCGCTGGTCGACGGCTGTATGCCGGGCGTTACGAAATCGGCGAAGCGATATATTGAAAACGCGTTGAAAGAAATCGATTCGGACAAGTAGAAAGGAACGCCCAATGAGAAAACTAGGCAACACGTTTTTCATTTTCACGCAAGGCGCTTACGTCAGTCGAGACGGCGAAAATATCGTCGTTTCCCACGAACGAAAAGAACTCAAACGAATACCGATCCACACGCTGGAAGGAGTCGTCTGCTTCGGCGACGTTTTATGCACGCCTTTCGCGTTGGGATTATGCGTCGAGCGCGGCGTTCACGTCTCGATGTTGACGCAGACGGGTAATTTTCTCGCAAGAGTCTCCGGCAAGCAGACGGGCAACGTCCTCTTGCGACGCGCTCAACATCGCGCGACAAGCGATCCGACGACGGCGCTGGAAATCGCCAAATCGTTCGTCGTTGGAAAAATCGCGAATTGTCGCACAACGCTACAACGCGCTTTGCGGGATCACGCGGATAAAATCGACGACGCGCGCGTTCAAGTCGGAGTCGACAAACTGGCGCAAAGTCTGCGCGCTATTCCGCGAGTCGAGTCGCTCGACGGCTTACGAGGAATCGAAGGCGACGCCGCCAAAGCGTATTTTAACGCGTTCGATTCGTTGATTTTGACGCAGAAAAAAGACTTTTTTATGCGGGAACGTTCGCGTCGACCGCCCCTTGACCGCGTCAATTCGCTTCTTTCGTTTCTCTATACGATATTGGTTCACAAAGTCGTCGGAGCGTGCGAAACGGTCGGACTCGATCCGCAAATGGGATTCCTACACGCCGACCGACCGGGCAGACCTTCTCTAGCGTTAGACCTTATGGAAGAATTTCGACCTTGGCTCGCCGACAGACTCGCATTAACGTTGATCAATCGTAATCAACTTAACGCAAAAGACTTTACTTTTGCCGAAGGAGGCGCCGTTACGATAAGCGCCGACGCCAAAACGACTATTCTGAAGGAATGGCAAGAAAAGAATATGTCGGAAGCGACTCACCCTTTTACTGAAGAGAAAGCTGAAATCGGGCTCTTTCCGCTCGTCCAAGCGCAATTACTCGCGCGAAGACTTCGGGGAGATTTAGACGCGTATCCGCCTATGTTGATGAAATAACATTCGAATTACCCAAGATACGAAAGGGCGTAAAATGGTCGTTGTCGTCGCATACGACGTAAACACAGAAACAAAAGAAGGACAAAAAAGGCTGAGACGCGTCGCTAAGTTGTGCGTTAATTACGGTCAACGCGTCCAGAACTCCGTTTTTGAAATTTTGATAGACTACGCCAAGTGGATCGCGCTCAAAGTGCAGTTGGAAGCGGAAATCGACCCGACAAAGGACTCGTTGCGCTATTACTTTCTGGGGAAAAATTGGAAAAGAAAGGTCGAATCTTTCGGAGTCGATAGAACTTACGATCCTGAAGGTTTTTTAATGATCTAAGGCTGAAACTAGCGGCGCGAACCCTAAGCTGACGTCGGATTCCCAGAAGGTTCGCGGAACTTGTATAATACGGAAAACAAGGGTTTAGGAAACGTTCTACGATTGAAATTGACTCTTTTTGCTGATTTTTCGTGAGTTTCGCGGAAAATAGGCTTGAATACTCGTGAATTTACGTGTAGAATGAGAGTACTGTCGCGCCCATTCGTGGGCGCGTGGATTGAAACTAAAGCCCAAGAAAGAAGCGAAAAAATGAACGATTGTCGCGCCCATTCGTGGGCGCGTGGATTGAAACTCAACGAGTCGCGCCTTTTCCTCGTCAGGAGTCGGGTCGCGCCCATTCGTGGGCGCGTGGATTGAAACTTTCGTTGTGGGGAGGTTGCCTCGCCAAACGGCGTCGCGCCCATTCGTGGGCGCGTGGATTGAAACGGGGGCTTGGATTGAACGAACGACGGCGTTTTATTGTCGCGCCCATTCGTGGGCGCGTGGATTGAAACGAACGTGTCGGGGGTAGGCGCGGAAAGGTAATCTTGTGGCGCCCA
>JAZUGM010000273.1:0-13101 GCA_045641205.1 Thermoguttaceae bacterium | reverse complement strand
GGACGCTGTTCAAGATAGCCGATCGAAACGTCGGCGTAACGTTCGACGACGCCCTTTTCCGTCTCTTCGCGCCCCGACAATATGTTGAGCAACGTCGTCTTGCCGCAACCGTTCGGTCCGACGAGACCGATTTTGTCTCCTTCGCGAACCTGAAAGGTTACGTCTGCAAGAACCGGGTCTGGTCCGTAATGTTTTCGAACGTGTTCGACGTTGAGTATGACTGCCATTTGCTCGATCCGTAATTGACTCGCTAGTTGTTTCTCACGCGCGTAGAGGCGATATTTCGACAAAACGCGCCTTCCCATTTTAATCTAATTTGGATAAACAACAATAGGGCGCGTTACGATGGAACGCATCCGACGGTCGACTTTCTATTTGAACTTGCGAAAAAACTACGATAACGTTACAATACGCGCGCGTCTTTGCATCGATTTTTTTTTAATATAAAGGCGCGATTAGAAACGCGTAAAATTAGCCAAAACGAGGGCGTCCTTATGTCGATCCAAACTTCGCAAGTTGCCGACTCGAATCAAACTAAGTTGCGTCTTGTAAGAACGTTTGAAACGTCAACGTTTGAAACGTCCTCGCGACGTTTAAACGAAGTCGGCGTCGAAGGTTCTTTAGCGCTTGCGACGCTCCCCTTGACGACGCCTTCGACGGTTCTTGAATCGGACGAACTCGACGCGTTAGATTTTGCCAAAAGCGTTCTACTATCGGAAAGCGACGCGATTCTTGCGCAACAGGAGCGTTTGGACGCGCGTTTTTGCGAAGCGTTGGCGCTTGTCGCTTCGTGCGTCGGCTCCGTCGTCGTTACCGGCATGGGTAAGGCGGGGCTTATTGGTCGTAAAATATCGGCGACTCTTTCTTCGACGGGAACGCCTAGTCATTTTTTGCATCCGGGCGAGGCGTATCACGGCGATTTAGGAACGATCCGAACAAACGACGTCGTATTGGCGTTGTCGTATAGCGGCGAAACCGAGGAGATCAAGCGTCTCCTAGCGCCTTTGACTTCGCGCGACGTTCCGATTATCGCGATCGTTTCTTCGGCAAAGAGCGCTTTGGGACGCGCGGCGACGGTCGTTTTGGAGATCGGGCGCGTAGAAGAAGCCGATTCTTTGCGTCTTGCGCCAAGTTCGAGCGCGGCGGCTATGTTGGCGGTCGGCGACGCGTTGGCGCTGACCGCGAGCAGACGTCGCGGCTTTCGTTCCGAAGATTTCGCGCGTTTTCATCCCGGCGGTTCGTTGGGGCGTCGATTGAGTCGCGTCGACGACTGTATGAGACCGATTAAACAATGCCGCGTCGCTTCTGATTCGACGACGATACGCGACGTTTTCGTTTCTTGTCGCAAGCCGGGTCGACGCTCGGGCGCGATTCTCCTTGTCGACTCCCAAAACAAACTTTCGGGCATATTTACCGACAGCGACCTTGCCAAATTATTTGAAGCGCGCGAGGACGATTTCTTCGACAAGCCGATATGCGAAGCGATGACGCGCAATCCGTCTTTCGTTCGTTCGGGCGATTATATGTCGGTCGCGGTCGCCGTAATTTCCGCGCGCAAAATTAGCGAATTGCCCGTTTTGGACGAGACGGACGCTCCGATCGGAATGCTTGACGTTACCGATTTGGTTGATTTCTTTCCGGCGCCGGGGCAATAATCGTAGCCTTTTTGGTTCCGTGCGAACGATTTTGTCGTCTTTGAACCCTTGGCGCCTTTGACGTCGGACGTTGGAGACGCGCCTATTGTTGACAAATTTACTCGCGTTATTATATTAACGGAGGAAATGTTTTAACAACATAACTTCGACGTTTATCGAGGCGTCGTTGGAAAGGACAAGGGCGCGATATGGCGCGAGAAAAACAACAAAAAGAAAACTGGGGATCGCGTCTTGGCGTCGTCTTAGCGGTGGCAGGAAGCGCCGTCGGGCTCGGAAATTTTTTACGTTTTCCGGGTCAAGTCGTGAATTACGGCGGCGGCGCCTTTATGATTCCCTATCTTGTTTCTTTGCTGGTCGTCGCGATTCCGTTGGCTTTTTCCGAATGGGCGTTGGGACGTTGCGGCGGTCGACTCGGTTTTCATTCTCCACTTGGAATCTATTACGCGGTCGGCGGTCGAAAAAAACTGTGGGGAATGTGCGGCGGTCTGTCCGCGCTGGCGCCTTTCGTCATCAATATGTATTACATATTTGTCGAGTCGTGGTGCTTGCTTTACGCGTTTCAGTATCTCGGCGGTTGCTTGAAAAGCGTCGGATTAGGTTTCTCTCTTTTTGCGAGTTCGGCGCCTGGTCTTGATTTTTCTGATTCTCAAGGCTACGCCGAATTTTTTAATTCGTTTGTAGGAATCGAGTCCGACGGCGCTCTTTTTAAAGGGTCGTTTTGGGTCGTCGGCGCCACGCTTCTGTGCGCCGCCGCCAATTTCGCGTTGATTTATTGCGGAATATCGAAAGGTATCGAGCGTTTTTGCAAAATTGCGGCTCCGTTGATCTTGATTTGTTCCATTATGGTAATCGTTCGCGTTCTTACGCTAGGCAATCCGACGGGAACGCCCGGTCAAGGTTTGTTAGACGCGCTCGGATTTATGTGGAATCCGACCCGCGAAATTACGACCGCGTCCGGCGAAGTCGTCAAGGTCGGCGTTTTGCAAACGTTGCGTAATCCGGAATCTTGGCTTGCGGCGACTTCGCAGATATTTTTTACCGCGTCTCTTTGTCTAGGCGCGATCGTTACTTATTCGAGTTACGTTAAAGAGAACGAAGATATTGCGCTTTCGAGTTTAACGGCGACGTCGACCAACGAATTTTGCGAAGTAATTTTAGGCGGTATGATGGCGATTCCGCCCGCGATAATGTTTCTGGGCGCGCAGGCGGCGGAACAATTCAAAAGTTCGTTTTCGATGGGGTTCGTCGTGTTGCCCAACGTTTTTGGCGAGATGCCCGCCGGGCAATTTTTTGGTTTTATCTTCTTTATTTTGCTCTTTTTTGCCGCAGTTACAAGTTCTATGTCCCTTGTTCAACCGACGGTCGCGTTGTTGCAAGAGGCGTTCCGTTGGACTCGCGGTCGTAGCGTGATTGTCGCCGGGTTGGTTAATTTGACGGGAACGACGATCGTGTGTTGGTTTACGAAGGGTCTTGCCGCGCTCGACGCCTTTGATTTTTGGCTTGCAAACTTTGGACCGTTCCTATTTGCCGTAGTTCAGACGTTCCTTGTTTCTTATGTTTGGGGCTTGGCGAGTTTTCATAAGGAATTGAATCGCGGCGCTAAGATTCGAGTTCCCGCTTGGATTGGATTTGTCGTCAAATATGTTTCATTGCCGTATTTGATTCTTATTTTCGCGCTTTGGTGTCGGAATAATCTCGGCGCTCAGCTCAAGAATATTGCGAGTCAGCCGGTCGTTCAGTTAACCTTGGCTTTCCTAGGAGCGTTGAGCGTCGCGCTCTTGGCGCTTTCTTACGTCGTAACGCGTCGTTGGAGTTCCGAATCGGAGAAACGCGTTTTGGAAGAAGAAAAGACATTGACGAATCAAACGTGATGCAAACGTCGTTTGCGCGAATTACCGAATAGAAAAGGCAGGAAAAGAAAATGACCGTCGGAGGTTGGTGTTGTATGACGTTCGCGTATGCGTTCATTGGGGGGTTGTTCTGTTGGTGTTGTTTGAAAATGCGCGTCGCAGCCGACGAAGACGGCGTTCCTGAAACGTCGGGCGCCAACGAGAATTAATCCAGGGAAGAAGGGAGTCGGCGCTAATGAAGGAACGCGCGTTAAACTGGAGAATGATTCCAAAATCGACGAACGCGCAAGCGCTAGGAACACGCGAGCGCGACGTCGTTTTGAAAGTTGACAAACTCGTCAAAATATATGGAACGCGTCGCGTTGTCGACGGCGTAAGTTTTGAAGTGCGCGAAGGCGAAGTCGTCGGGTTACTTGGCGCAAATGGAGCCGGTAAGACGACTAGCTTTCGTATGGCTTGCGGACTTATCCCCGCCGACGAAGGCAAAGTTATGCTCAACGGACTCGACGTTACATCTTGGCCGATGTATCGACGCGCGCGCGAAGGAAGTTTGGGATATTTGCCGCAAGACCATAGCACGTTTGGCGCGTTGACGACGGAACAGAATCTTTACGCGGCAATGGAGTTTCTTGGATATTCTCGTTCCGAACAGAAAAAAGCCTGCGACGAAGCGCTCGAGAAATTCAATTTAAAACATATTCGCAAATCGAAAGTCGGATACGGCGGCACTGGCGGTCTTTCGGGCGGCGAGCGTCGACGACTCGAAATAGCGCGGGCGCTCCTTGCGCATCCTAAAATTCTTCTACTTGACGAACCGTTTGCCGCCGTCGATCCTATCACGGTCGAAGGTATTCAGCAAGTCATACGCGATTTGGCAAACGAAGGGATCGCGATTCTTATCACGGATCACCAAGTCGACGAAACGTTGGCGATCACCGATAGAAGTTATATTATCAACTCGGGCAAAGTGCTTTGTTCGGGCTCGCCGATCGAAGTTCTTTCCAATCAGGAAGCAGTCAAACTTTACTTTGGCGATAAGGCGAAATACAGTCGCGAACGGATTCTGCAGAAATTAGGGATTTCGGAACGCGATTGCTCTTTGGAAGTTTTGGAAAATCAAACGGAGTCGTCCGAGCGCAAGCCGGAATCGACGAAAACGAGGTCGAACGAGCCCGCGCGCGAGAGAGAGCTTGTTTCGTCGTCTTCTGATTCAGATGCGTCGAGTTGCGCGGCGAATTCTTCGCGTTTGAATTTTCGTCGTTTGGGTTCCAACGAGGCGTCGACTTCAAGACCAGCGGAGAATACGCGAAACGAAGGACGGCGCGGCGATTTAGACGAGGAGACGGCGAATCGACGTCGAACTTTGACGCTTAGGCGTCATAACGTCGGCGAAGAAGTTAAACGCGCGCCGTCTCCGCTGGAGGAGGAAAGGACTCCCAATAAGTTTTTCGAGGGCTTTACCAAGAAACTCAAGAAAAGATAGGCGCGCGTCGCTCGTTTTGTTCTTGCGCGTTTTTAAAATCAAAAAATCAAAAAGGCGACTCGTCAAGGAAACGAGCCGCCTTTTTACGCTTTTACGACGTCAAAATTACGGCGTAAAGCGCGCGCCGTAAAATTGACGTCCCTACGTTAAACTCAACCTTCGTTGACGAAGGACCAGTCGATTTCTTCGTATCCGTTCTGATACTTCGGATAAACGAGGTCGGCGACGCCGGGGGTCTTGAGTTCGTCCAGATTGGTGATCTTGAGGTTCTTGGCGTCCCACTTGATCGTTTCGCCGCGTTCGCCTTCTTTCGGAGCCGCCCAAACGGCGAGGTTTCCGAGCAGAATCGTTTCGGTGAGCGGACCGGCGTGATTCGGGAAGTTGGACCAGCACAGTTCCGGCTTGTTCTCTTTGATCGCGGTGATCCATTCGAGCTTGTTACGAGCGTCGAAGTCGCCGGAATGTTCGTCTTCAGGAGCCTTGCGCCACGGAATGTTCGGGAGTTCTTCGATCGCGGCTCCGCCTTCGGCGCGGAGTTCGTAACGTTGCGCGTAGTCGTCCGGGCTGTAAGCGCAACCCTTGGAACCGATGATGATCGCGCCGGATTCGACGGGATTCGTAATACCGTATTTTTCGAAGACGGCGGCGTCGGGACGAACTTTAGCGTCGAACCACGTGACCTCGATCGCATCGCGCCAATCGTTGGCGGGGAATTGGAACCAAATCTTGCTCCAAGCCGGGAAGGAATTGAAATCGTGCCCGGAGGATTCCGCGACGACTTCCGTCGGGAATTTCAGATCGCAAGCGCCGTAAGGCATATTGGCCGTATGGCAAGCCATATCGCCGAGGGAGCCGGTGCCGAAGTCCCACCAGCCGCGCCATTGGAAGCTGTGGTAAATACCGGGCCAGAATTCGCGTTTCGGAGCGACGCCGATCCAGCTGTCCCAATCGACGTTCGCAAGCGCTTTTTTGACTTGCGCTTCTTTTTCGTCGATAAGGTCGTTGGCGACTTCTTCGTCTTCTTCTTCCTTGCGAGTTTGCGCGGCGAACTTCGCCATCGTCATATCGCGATCGGGACCTTGCGCCCAAATCGGACGATTCGTCCAGATGTGAACGGCTTTAATGTCGCCAAGGACGCCGGCTTTAATTTGGGCGACGACGTTGCGCATAGAATCAAACGTGCTGCCTTGGTTGCCCATTTGCGTGCAGACGCCGTATTTCTTGGCGAGATAGCCGAGATAACGAGCTTCGCCGATCGTGCGCGTCAGCGGCTTCTGCGTGTAGGCGTGCTTGCCGGCCTTGATCGCGGCGGCCGTGATGATCGTGTGCATATGGTCGGGCGTGCTGACCGTGACCGCGTCGATCTTGTCCATCATTTCGGCGAAGAGTTCACGATAGTCCGTATAGAGCTTCGGGCTCGAATTGGCAAATTCTTTCGCTTTGCCTTCGAGCGTGCCGCGATCAATATCGCACAACGCGACGACTTTGCCGTAATAGGACGCTTGCGTAATGTCGCTACCGCCTTTGCCGCCGACGCCAATGCCGGCGAGGGCGATTCCTTCCAGCGCGGAAGCGCGAGCCGGTTTCGGAGTCGAACCGGCGGCGACGAGGAAACCGGCGCTCGCGAGAGTCGAAGCCTTGATGAAATTACGACGAGAAGTTTGAATACTCATTGATTATTCCTATGAAATAAAGCGTTTGTAACGAACGGACGCAAGAACTCGCCGTTCTTTTGTCCGCGCGGGGTAATCGACGTTAGAACGCCCGAGCCGTTTTTCGCCGACGTTCTATAAAAATTTCGACTCGAGAAAAAGGCGGCTCGTTGCGCGACAAGCCGCCTTTGCGCGTAAGCGTTTACGAACGGCGTCAAGAACGTCGTCCGAACGCTTTTAGACTAAACTCAACCTTCGTTGACGAAGGACCAATCGATTTCTTCGTATCCGTTTTGATACTTCGGATAAACGAGGTCGGCGACGCCGGGGGTCTTGAGTTCGTCCAGATTGGTGATCTTGAGGTTCTTGGCGTCCCACTTGATCGTTTCGCCGCGTTCGCCTTCTTTGGCGGCGGTCCAGACGGCGAGGTTGCCGAGCAGAATCGTTTCGGTGAACGGACCGGCGTAATCGTGGAAATTGGACCAGCACAGTTCGGGCTTGTTTTCTTTGATCGCGGTGATCCACTCGAGCTTTTGACGCGCGTCGTTGTTCCCGGAGTGTTCGTCTTCAGGAGCCTTGCGGAAATCGACGTTCGGGAGTTCTTCCATCTTGGCGCCGCCTTCGGCCAAGAAGCCGTAGGAGCCGCAATAGTCGTCCCAGCTGTAAGCCGCGCCTTTGGTGCCGATGATGAGAGAACCAGACCCGGAAGGTTTGTCGATGCCGTACTTCGAAAGAATTTCGGCGCCCGGATTGATCTTGGAATCGAACCAAGTGACCTCGATCGCGTCGCGGAGTTCCGTCGCCGGGAATTGGAACCAAATCTTGCTCCAAGCCGGGAAGGAGTTGAAATCGTGCCCGGAAGATTCGGCGACGACTTCCGTCGGGAACTTGAGATCGCACGCGGCGTAAGGCATATTGACCGTATGGCAAGCCATATCGCCGAGGGAGCCGGAACCGAAGTCCCACCAGCCGCGCCATTGGAAGTCGTGGTAGATGCCGGGCCAGAATTCGCGTTTCGGAGCGACGCCAAGCCAGCTGTCCCAATCGATCTTTTCAAGCGCCTTCTTGACTTGCGCTTCTTTTTCGGCGACGAGGTCGTTGGCGACTTCTTCGTCTTCTTCTTCCTTGCGAGTTTGCGCGGCAAACTTCGCCATCGTCATATCGCGATCAGGACCTTGCGCCCAAACGGGACGATTCGTCCACAAGCAGACCTTGGTGATTTCGCCAATGACGCCCGCGCGAATTTGAGCGGTGCAACGACGGAGAGAATCAAGCGCGCTGCCTTGGTTGCCCATTTGCGTGCAGACGCCGTATTTCTTGGCGAGATAGCCGAGATAACGCGCTTCGCCGATCGTGCGCGTCAACGGTTTTTGCGTATAGACGTGCTTGCCCGCTTTCATCGCCGTCGCGGAAATGATCGTGTGCATATGGTCGGGCGTGCTGACGGTGACCGCGTCGATCTTGTCCATCATTTCGGCGTAGAGTTCGCGGTAGTCCGTGTAGAGCTTAGGACTCGAGCTAGCGAAACGCTTCGCGGCGCCTTCGAGCGTGCCGCGGTCGGTGTCGCACAACGCGACGACTTTGGCGTAATAGCCGGCTTGTTCGATATCGCCGGCGCCTTTGCCGCCGACGCCAATACCGGCGACCGCAAGACCTTCAAGAGCGGAGGCGCGCGCGACTTTCGGCGCGCTTCCGGCGGCGACCATAAAACCGGCGCCAGCGAGGGTCGAAGCCTTGATAAAATCACGTCGGGAAGTTTGAATACTCATTAAAAACTCCTAATTTTCGGTATGAATCGAACGCGCGAGTCTTGTGGGACGCCGAGCGAATGAACGACGTCGCGAGTGAACGACGTCGCGCCAAGGAAGGAGCGCCGCGTTGCGACGCGTTTTAATCTTATTAGCATTATAACTAACAACAGTTTTTCTTTCTAGTCGTAACTGTGGTTTTTTTCTGTTTTTTTTGCGATTATTCCCCGTTTTGTTGAAAAGGTTTGTCGAACTGATTAAACGAAGTCGCTCTATTAAGCGTAAACGTCGAGTTTAGTTTTGTCGACGCGCGTCGTCTATAATGAAACAGTCGGAGAAAATTTGTTTTGAGTAGACAAATCGACTTTTTAACGGAAATCGATTCCCACGAACTCGCAAGGAAATTTCTCGAGAATTTTCCCCTTTTTCCCATTAAAAAAATAGGACGCCGTTGATTTTTTGCGTTCCCTCGTATATATTTTAGCGCGGGCGGATTCCCGAGCAAACGGGATGGGATTGAGCGCGTTATATATCGTTTTGGAACGCAATGGGCGAATTTTCCTTTTATTATCCTAAGCGGCGTTTGAGTTCGGCGCTTGCGCGACGCGCTTTCGTCGCGGGCGTCGGGCGCGTTCCCGCGTCGACAAAAACGCGCGTGGAACAGTCTTCGGAGACGCGCAACGTTCTAATTGTCGACGCGGACTTGGATTCTTCCGGGGCTCTTTACGTTCCTTACGTCGATTCCAACGGCGGGTTCTTTTTCGTTTCGACGGAACTTTTGCCTTTTAGAACGAAGCCTTTTCCGTTGTTCTTGGAACTTGCGCGCGGTCAACTTTCGCGCATATTGAATAGGCGCGCGGTTTGGAGCGCGTCGGGTTTAGCCGTTCGCGCGTCGTTACGCGTCGCTATACGTCGCGAAATTCAGCGATTTGCCAAATTGGCGACGACGGACGAAGACGCGCCAAACTTCGACGAACGCTGTTACGCGTCCTTTTGTTCGTCGCGCGTCGTCGCGCATAGTCTCAACGAACAATTCCTTGACAAAGTATTGGCGGCGAGGCGCGGTCTTAAGGAGCCGTGGACGACTCGATTTGGTTTTTCCGCAGGGCTTGACGAACCTTGGACCGACGAATATGATTCCGCGTTTTTTCCGACCGCCGGTCGAAGACGCGCGAAGTTGGACAAGGCGTTCCGCGCGTTTAGACCGCGGTTTTCGTGGAAGGAAATCGAAAAGGACGACGGCGTTTACGACTGGACTCTTTTCGACGCCGCCGTCGCCAAGGCGGACGCTCGCGGGCTGGATTTGACGCTTGGTCCTTTGATTCGCTGGGGCGAGGAGATTCCGGCGTGGTTAAGCGGTCGGACGGACGATTTACTGGACAAGTTTCTTCGATACGTCGGAGAGCTTACGCGCAGGGATTCGGGTCGAACCAAGCGCTGGATCGTCGCGTCAAACGTCGAGCTTGACGTCGATTCGCCCCCTTTGGAAACGCGATTGTTGTTAGCGGCTCAAGTTGCGAGCGCGATAAAGCGTCGCGCGTCGGACGCGCAAGTTTTTTTGGGATTTGAACAGGCGTTGGGAGACGCCGCGCGTTTTGAACGTCGACTCTATATGGCTCCGATCGAAATGGCGTCGAGAATTGCGCGTCGACGCGTGTTCGACGGTTTTTATTTGGAGATTAATTTCGGCTTGACTCCTTTTACGACGGCGCCGCGCGATCCGATGGAATTACATCGTTTTTTCGATCGTTGGGCGGCGCTTGGCGTTCCTTTGTGTTTGGCGACGTCCTGTCCAAGCGCGACGGCGATCAATTCGACCTTTAACGACGCGGCGACTCGCGCGTTTGAGGATACGAACGCGTCGGAAGAGACGTATTGGGGAAAGTTTTTTCGAAGGTCGAAAAGACGCGGCGAGTCCTTGTTGACCGAATCTCCTGAAGACGCCGAGGTTCCGCGCGAACTCGTGTGGAACGAAAAATCTCAATTAGAGACGGCGCGTCGATTTTTCTCGTCCGCTATGTCGCGCCGCGTCGTCGAAGAAATCATATGGACGCGTTGGCAAGACGAGCCGCCCGCGACTTTGAGTTCGGGTTGCGTTTCCGAGGAATTTTACGAACGCGGTTTCAAGAATGAAGCGTCCGGCTTCGTCGCGTCGAGCGCGCCGTCGTCCGCCTGCGCCCTTTTGGAAGTCGTCGACGATCTCGGCGACGAAGACGAAATCGAGTTGGCGACGACGGAATCCGAGCTTGACGAATTTAATCGAGTTCTTCAACGCAATCCGACTTCGGGTCTGTTCGACGTAAACGGTAAGCCCAAGCCGACGCTCTATAAATTGTCGGCTTTACGGCGCGCGTATATCGACTAATTGAAAGTTTGAGTAGGCGATGACAAGTTATTCTGAACGTCCTTTTAAGCGATCCGATTTTTCTCTGCGTTTGTTGTCGCGTCGACGACGTCGGGGCGTAATGTTGTTGATCGTCACGCTGGTTTTAGTCGCGTTGACGTTGAGCGGCGCGGCCTTGTTGACCTTAATGAAGACGGAAAGCGAAGCGACGACGACGCGAGGAAACGAAGCCTTGGTTAAGAGCGTCGATCGGTCGGCGGTCGTCTTTCTGATCGGGCTTTTGGAAACGGGACGCGACGAACAAGACAAAATCGGCGGCGTTTATAATAATCCGAATTATTTTTGCGGAACGCCGTTGTTGACTTCGCAAGAAACGGGAACCGCCTCGTCAAGATTTACCGTAGTTTCGCCCGTGTTGACGGATTCGAAAATAGAGGGCTTGCGTTACGGTCTAGTCGACGAGTCGACTCGTCTTAATCTTGACGCCGTTCTTGCGTGGGATCAAGAACAGCCGGGCGCCGGACGCGAGGCGTTAATGAAGTTGCCCGGTATGACGCAAATCGCCGCCGATTCGATTCTGGACTGGATCGATTCGGACGAAAAAGCGAGAGCGAACGGCGCGGAAGCAAAATATTACGCCGACAAAAAACTTCCGTATAGTCCAAGAAACGCGGTTCCCGTGTTCCTCGAAGAATTGCTGTTGGCGCGCGGCGTGACGCGTTCGCAACTTTACGGCGCCGACGAAAGTTTTACTTACAATTTCGAGAAACTACAGGAAAAAAACGACTCCGCGCTTGGAGGTTCTCTTTTGTCCGCGCCGACGTCAAAGTCCGAAGACGCGGAAAACGTTCCTTGGAAGGAACTAATCACCGTGTTTAGCGCGGAGAAAGACGTCGACCCTACCGGGGAAGCGCGCGTCGATCTCAACGTCGACGACTTGCAGTTCCTCTATCAGGAATTGAGTTCGCGCGTCGGCGAAGACCTCGCGAAATACGCCGTTCTTTATCGTCAATACGGCGCGGAAACGACGAACGCGGACGATTCGCCAAGTTCTGCCGGTTCAAATTCTCGACGAAGAAACGCGCGCCGTTCCGGCTATTCCTTCAACGCTTCTGATTCCGCCGCGTCGACCGTCGATTCTAATCTGACGTCGGGAACGCTTGCGGACGTTCGGCTTGATTTTTCGGTTCCGTCGGCGACGAATTTGAAATCGCCCCTTGATTTGGTCGGAACGCGCGTCGTCGTCGGCGAAACCGTTTACGAATCTCCGATAAAGGACTCGCGTTCGAACGCGAATGTCGAAAAGCTGTTCCAACTGTTGGACTATGCGTCGACAAGCGAAACGACGACGATTATCGGTCGCGTCAACGTCAACGCCGCGCCGCGCGTCGTATTGAACGCCTTGCCCGATTTGGCGACGACCGACGCGCAAAAGATTATCGACGGAAGACCCGACCCGACCAAGCCTTTGCCGAACGATTATCGGCACGCTAGTTGGCTTTATACGAAAGGTTTGGTCGATTTGGCGACGATGCGCAAGTTGTATAATAAAACGACGGCGCGCGGAGACGTCTATCGCGGGCAAATTATCGGTTTTCTCGACAATTCGACCGAGACTTCGCGCGCGGACGTCGTCGTCGACGGAACGACCGAGCCGCCGCGTCAGGTCTTTTATAAAGATTTGACGACGTTAGGCAAGGGGTTTAGCGACGCCGTGCTTATTGGAAATTCAAACGCTACTTTGGAATCTTCAAACGCAGATTACGAATTTAATGGCGTCGAACAAGCGCTTGACGTCTTCGAGATTGAAAACGAAAGTCGTTCGGGTTATTCTTTTGGAGGAGTAAACGACGGCGCGAGTTCTTCGTTAAACGACGATCCCTTCGCCGCCGTTGATTTGGGAACCGGCAAGAGTTCCGCGATCAACGCGCCGACGTCGAACGGGGCGAGCCGAACGACGCCGACGCCGAACGGTTCCGAAGGAATCGGAGGTTTAAGCGTCGCGACCGGCGCGAATGAGACAAGTTCGACCGACGTAGGCGCCCCGACGACGGAAGAGCCCGACGAGACGGTCGAATTGCCGACGCCCGCGCCGGAAGAATCGCGAAAAGAAAGATTGCTCAACGCCTTGCGAACTCAACGCGAGGCGCGACAAGCGAGATACTCCGTCGACGGCGACGCGACCGACGAATAGACGACCGACGCGGCGGGGCGATTGTAAGCGTTCGCGAACATTCGTTCCTATTTCTTGCGCGCGTTGATTCGGAGTAAACGTCGCGCAAGAATCGACGGCGTAAGCCGTCGCGCGAAAGCCGCCCGCATTGCGGGCGGATGGGTTGCGAATGTCCTCACTTTTGGAATCTACATAC
>JAZUGM010000272.1:0-39158 GCA_045641205.1 Thermoguttaceae bacterium | reverse complement strand
GTCGCTTCCTCGGCGGGCGTCGCTTCAGCCGGAGCTTCAGTCGTCGTTTCTTCGTTCACGTTGAAAGCGTCGACGGCGTCGGTCGGCAAAGCGTCGATCGAAAGGGGAGATTCTTCTTTGTTTTCTTCCGGCTTGGCGGCGGGCTTAGGCCGGCGGAATTCTTCTTTATGCGCGTCGTAATACGCCTGAACTTCTTCGGCGGTAATCGAATCGATCGCTTCGTCGCTAAGGTCGGCGCGGACGATTTCAAGAGCGATCTTCACAGGTTGCGTGAAGCCGGGCTCCTTGGAATCGGCACGGAAAACGACGTCTTTGTATTGGGTATAGAGCGCCTCGATTTGAGCGTCCGTCGGATCCGCGACTTGATCGACAAAGTCGGAAGCCTTGAAAACGGCGACTTTCGCTTTCGCTTGACGAGTCAGCGCCTCGTAAGCTTCAAGCGTTTCGGCGGGCGAGGTCGGAATCGCTCCGTGCCCAAAACCCATTTGCGCCGCTCCGACTTGCGAATAAAGGGACGTCATACGACGACCGCCGTCGAATTGACGAATATAACGTTCAAGAGCAATTTGCGACTTGAGCAATTCGCGCAACGCGCTTTCGCTCAGACCTGCGGAACGCATGCACTGTTGAACGACGTCGGCAGGTAAAGAGCCGGTCGTTACGCCGTCTTTGCCGTATTGCGTCACTTGCGTCAAGAGTTGCAAATATTGGACGGCGGCTTGGTCGGAAGCGCTCGTCTTGGCGCGCTTCGCGTATTGAGAAACCAACCAACGATCGACCAACGTCTGAGAATCGACCGTCGCGAGATTCAATTCGACGCGCAACGCAAGAGCCGCCTCGGACGGCTGCGCTTGATACGCTTGCGCGGCTTCCGTCAACGCGTTGACAAACGCTTGAAGACGCAACGCTTCAAAACGAACGTTTTGGAAACCGTCGTGGCTAAGAGAACCGAATTTCGTCGTCTCGGCGACTTGACCCGCAAAACGAGGTCCCGTTCCTTGATTACGCGTGCCGACGCATTGCAACATCGAACCCAGCGCTATGAACGAAAACATCGTAAAAAGGGTAAGACCCGCCATCCAAGCGCGCTGGTTGCGGCGGAAAATACGAAAAGGATTATGTTTTTTGGCCATTGGTATTGTCTATCCTAACGCGGATCATAAAATTCTCGCGCTCTACTTTAAACGGACGTCGATATTATTGCCGACGTTGAACGAGCGCAGCGTCCGACCGACTAGCCGACGTCGACTTGGGCGCCGAGCGTTCGACCCCGGCGCCCGACTCCAGTTTTTGCCCGACTCTAGTTTTCCCTTGTTTTTGCCTGTCGCATAAGCAAAGGGAGCCTATTCCGACGGAATATGGGTTATTGAGTATAACGGATTATAATTTTTTTTCAAACGGCGCCCCCAAAAAAATATCCGTTTATTTTAAGTTTTGTAACTTTTTTGACGAATATTTCAAGAGACGCGGGGAAGGCGCGAGCCTTTGACGCCTTAAGACGTCGCGTTTTTTGAACCTAATTTAAATATGTTCTCTATTTTACAGTAGAGAACTTGAGACTTGTTTCGCGGCTACGGAGGTTGTTATGCGCGTTCGGTTTGTCGACAAACGCGACTCGCTTGATTCGCGCAAACGTCGGATAAATTTGTCGTTGACGTTGTTCTTTTTCGTTCTCTTGACGTCCTTGCGCGCAAGCGACGTTTTAGGACGCGAGTTCTCCAACGGTTTATTTGACCTTGGTTCGAGCAGAGGGGAGCGTTCGTTTAATTCCGTCGAATTTGAATCGAACGACCTTTTTAACGCAAGCGACGTTCAATCCAACGGTATTTTTGACCTTGCCGGAATCGAACGGATCGACGGCGCGGACGTCCCAAAGACTTTGGAGTCCGACGAGTTTGGTTTGTTCCAACCTTCCGGGCTTTTTGCTTCTTCCGCGTCTCAAGGCGCTTCGGAAGTCGCCTATTCGGGCTCTAATAGTTACTTTTCGCAAGACGTCGTTATTCGCGGTTCCGTGTTGAATATGCCGTCGCTGACCTCTTTGCAGTTTTGGGGGAACGGCTACGTCGGTTACGGACACGTTACGCCGAAGCAAGAACGCCGCGTGGGAGAAGACCTCTCCGGCGCCGCGTTTGGACTCAACGTTCCGCTTGGCGTCGCGACTGTTTCCGCTTATTACGACTATCACAAGAACCGCGCTTATTACGACGCGAACACGATTCGACAACACAGCGACGCGTTTGGCGCTTCCGTCTATCTTAACGTCGGGGATTTTTACGCGGTCGCCTCCGGGCTTTACGGCGACGACGGTTATCTTGGTCGATCGATTACGACGCTCTTTCCCGAGACGTCGGAAGAAGCTCTTGACGAAGAGGAAAGCGCGCCCCTTGAACCGACGAGCGTCGCGAGGACGTCGCGAATTAAAGGCTATCAACAAACTTGGTACTTTGAAACAGGGTACGAAATGGCGACGTTGGGGCTTTTCTCGTTACAGCCTTTCGCCGCTTATCAGTACTCAAATTTGAAGCACGGCGACTTCGACGTCGATTCGCTCGCAAATATCGGCGGAACGCGAAAGTACAATTCTTGTTTGGCGACGTTAGGATCGCGCGTCAACGTCAATTTAGCCGGTATGGACGTCTTTTCGCTTCAAGGTCGAATGGCGTGGCTGACGCAACTACGCAAGAAAAACGAAGCGTTTCATAATTTCAGTTACGGACGCGTGCCTGGTACGATTTCGCCGTCCCAGCCCTATTTTATGGAAAAAGGCGCCGGAAGCGATTATTTCTGGGGGGGATTGGGGTTGAGACTGTCTCTAAAAGGAATAGTCGCCGTTTCCGCCGATTACGACTGTTTGATCAATAAATATCAGACGTTGAACGTTGGAAGCCTAGGGGTGTTGGTTGGTTTTTGAGGGCGCTTGCGTTGCGGATCGTTTCGTCCGTCCTTCGTTTATATCAGGGATTCTTTAGCAATCAACGTTCGCTTTTTACGGCGCAATAGCGCGAGAGACTACAAAATGGACGCCGACGACAAAGACTCCGAATTGACGAACAAACGACGCGACGAAATCGAGACGCGGCGGCGTTGGGCGACCGCTTCGCTGATCGCCTTGGGGTTTTACGCGGGTTTAGGCGCCCTGTTGGTATTTTTGCGAAGTCGTTGGGGGGACTTGACTTCCTCCGCGCGAACAACTTGCGTCTTTGGAATACTTGCCGCAAATTACGCCGTCGCGCTTTTGGGGACGATCAGAAATAATAAGCCCGTTGGAAAGTTGTTCTTTTTCGTCGGGGCGTTCTTATACGCTTTGGCGTTGACGATTCTTTTCTACGATTCGTCGGCTTGTTTACAAGACCCCGAAACGTTGAATTTTGTCGACGCGTCGACCTCGATTATCGGCTATTGGGCGCTTGGAACGTTCGTTCTTGCATTTGCTTACGAATCGCGCGCGTTGCACGTCGTCGCGATGCTTGCGACGCTTTTGTGGCTGGTCGTCGAGCCTCGACAAATAGGCGCGCCCGTCGCGTTGGTCTATTGCGCCTTGGGAGAACATTGGGCTTGGCGGCGGAATAGTTCCGGCGTTTCCTACGCGTATTTGGCGACTTCGTTGTGCGTTCTAGCGCTTGCTTTCGTTACGCCGGGATTGCGCGTCGGCGCCGCGTTGATAGCGCCGTTGGCGGTTCTGGGATTCGTCGTTCTCTATTGGTTTGGCGTGAATTTTCGTAGCGCGCCTTTGAGAGGACTTGGTATTTTGGGCGTCGCGTGCGCGTTGGGCGTCGGTTCCTTCAACGAATACTGGATCTCGACGCTCAAACTTGTCGACGATATGTCCGAAAGCGCCGGAAGTTTGACGATCCGTCTTCTTTCCTCCGCGTTTGGTTTGGTTTTCGTTCTCTATTGCGCGAGCGTTATGATAACGGGGGCGCGACTCAGCGTCGCGCGTTTTGTTTTTGGCGCCGTCGCGCTTGTCGCTTGGGTCGTCGTTCTTTCGAGTCGCGCGGGCGCCGTTTCGCTTGGTCTGACCTTTGTCGCGATCGCCGTTTTTGTTTTTTTAGCGGTCGAGTTTAGTCTTCGCGCGTCGAATAAAGCGCGGAATAAGAAATCGAAGCCGCTCAAATCAAGAACGACGGAAACCGACGCGCTTAACGACGACTCCGAATTTGACGACGTGTTCGACGCGGAAGCGAGAAGCGTTCGGGATGCTCCGCACGTTCTGGCGATCGCCGAATTTTTAGAGGAACGACGCCGAAAGTTTTTCAGTCTGTTAGGGAACGCGCCCGTATGGGGCGCCGTCGCGTTGCAGTTCCTTTTACTTTGGCTTGTCGCGCGACGATTCTGAAACGAGAAAGCAGACGCGCCTAAAAATCCTGCCAAAACAAAAAACGCCCCTTGACGAAAGGAAAAAACGAGATAAAATCCCTCCGTAGTAAGTCGACAAGGCTTATCGCGCCCGCGTAGCTCAACTGGCAGAGCGTAGCATTCGTAATGCTAAGGTTGGGAGTTCGATTCTCCCCGCTGGCTTGAAGCCGTCGTTAGGACGGCTTTTTTTGTTTCTTGACGCGCGTTTTTGGGGTCATAATTTGGGGTCGTAATTTTTCGCCGTCGTTGCGCGTCGTTTTTCCTTGTTGTTTTTTCTTTGTCGCTTTTCCTAGTCGCATTTCTTTTTTGGGGCGTCGACGCGTCGGCGTTTCTCTTGTATAATCAGGCGAATGAAACGCTCCGCGTTTCTCGGCGTTTTGGGCGCCGTTTGGTTTTGTAACGTTGCATTTGAGGTCAACAATGAAAGCGATCGTTCTGTTTTCCGGCGGTTTAGACAGTATTTTAGCGGCTTGTATGCTGAAATCACAAGGAATCGAAGTCGTTGGGCTGAATATGGTCACGCCCTTTCACGACTGTTCCAAGGAGTCGATCGAACGCGCCAAGGAAATTGGGATCGAGTTGGTCGTGCGAAAATTTGGCGAAGAATATATGCAAATGGTCGCGCATCCGAAATGGGGATACGGCTCGAATATGAATCCCTGTTTGGATTGTCGAACGGCGATGTGCCGCGAGGCGAAAAAGCTAATGGAAGAGATCGGCGCCGATTTCGTCGCGACGGGCGAAGTTTCCGGACAGCGTCCCAACAGTCAAAAACAACATCAACTCGCGTTGATCGCGCGCGAGTCGGAACTGGACGGCAAACTTTTGCGTCCCCTTTCCGCGTGCGTGTTGGCGACGACTCAAATGGAACGCGAAGGGACGCTCGATCGTCAGAAGATGCGTTCTTTCACCGGGCGGAGTCGAACGAAGCTCGTCGCGTTTGCCCGCGCCGCTTTTGGAATCAAACGCGTTCCCCAACCGTCGACGGGCTGCGTCCTTTGTGAAAATTCGTATTCGCCTCGAATTCGCGATTTGCTGAAATACAATCAGAATCCGACGATTTGGGACGCCCGAGCGTTGGCGCCCGGTCGTCGTTTGAGAATTGACGAAAACGCCTATTGCGTGGTCGGACGTCGCCTTGCCGATTGCGACGCGCTCGACGCGCTTTTTGCCTCGCCCGAACGTTCGCGTTGCGTCTTGCTCTATCCTGAAAATTATATGGGCGCGTCCGTGTTGCTGGTTACGAACGAAGCGCCCGATTTTGGCGACGAGAACCCGACGATTTCGCCCAAGTTGGAAGAGTACGTTCAAACGGCGGGAAGTTTGGCGTTAAGATTCTCCAATCCCGACAAATATCGACAGGCGCCCGACGGTCCGACTTCAAAACTTTTTATTGGCGCGACTTCGCGTTTAATTAAGATTCGCGAGAATCCCGAAGTCGACAATATTCCGATCATAATGGAGGCGGAGAATCCGCCGAAAGCGCCGGAAACAAACGGCGCGGCTGAAGCGGCAAGCATTGAAGAAAAAACGACCGAAGGAGAATAAAGGGCGTCGGCGTTTCGAGGTTTGCCGACGATCTGCGAAGTTTTTGTAATCTGTTGGAACGGCAAATTTTAGGAGTTTGAGCAATGCGACTGTCTCGAATGAAAATTAAATATTTTCGTTGTTTCGACGATTTGGAAATCGATTTTCAAACGCATAAGCCGGACGCTGAAAAAACTTCGCCTATGGACGGTTTAACGGTTCTTGTCGGACGCAACGGAGAAGGAAAAA
The DNA here is from genome assembly GCA_045641205.1 of Thermoguttaceae bacterium. Lineage (GTDB taxonomy): Bacteria > Planctomycetota > Planctomycetia > Pirellulales > Thermoguttaceae > RUG369. The sequence goes on along the minus strand of JAZUGM010000272.1, from coordinate 33,026 downwards.
CCGCCGTTTTAGACGCGATTAACATCGCTTGGAATCCATTTTTTCGGCGCTTTCCCGTTGGTAAAAAGAGGGGGTTCAAAGAAAGCGATCGTCCAAGTCGACCCTTTGAAGTTGCGGAGGGAATTCTTGACGCCGGGGAGCCTAGCGTCTACGCTTCCTTTGAGACGCCGTTGTTTCCTTTCAGAAATCAAGACCTTTTGTTAGGAGAGGAACGGCGCGTTTTCAGTTCTTGTAAAGCGGATAGTTCTTCAGGCAAATTACGTACTCAGACAACGGGCGAACTTGCTGAATACGGCGCTTTTTTGATGGAAAGAGCCTACAGAAACAACGGCTGTAAAGAAGCGATTTGGCCTCTTCTTGCCTATTATGGGGACGGGCGCCTATGGGGCGGCGAACGCAGGGAGTCTGAACAACATAAAGAAGCTACCTTGTCGCAGTATCGCGAATACGCCTACGACGAATCGACCAATCCAAAATCTGGTTTTAAAGAATTTGCACGCTGGTTTATTGAGTTGTCTCACGTTCTTAAGAACGAAGAAGGAATTTATTCCCCGGAAAGTATTGATTTTTACAATATTTTGGACAAGGCTATCCAAGACTCGTTAAACGAGACGCTGAAGTCGACGGGTTGGACAAAAATTGCCTGCGACAAAAACGATCGAATCGTTACTTTCAATGGAAAAAACATTCCCGTCGAAGTGAATAATTTGAGCGCAGGAACGCGCGTCGTCTTAGGAACGGTCGCGGATATTGTGTTTCGTTGTTGCAAGTTAAATCGCTTTTTACGCGAGAACGTGCTAAAGGAAACGACAGGAATAGTCCTTATCGACGAAATTGAACTACATCTCCATCCAAGTTGGCAACAAAAAATCTTGCCGACTTTATGTAAAATATTCCCGCGTATCCAATTTATCGTTACGACGCATTCGCCGCAGGTCGTTTCGTCGGTTCCGGCGGAATGCGTGAGGATATTGGACGAAGGGAAAGTTTTGTCTTCTAACGTTGCGACGGAAGGCACAAGGGCGGAACAGGTATTGAACGACGTCTTCAAATGAAACGTTCGGACGAAAACGTTCGTTTCCTTTGTTTTTAAAAATATACGCGTACCAGAGAAACGATAATAATTAACATAGGACAAAAAACGCGCGGCTTCTTCACTGTCGTTTAACGCAAGTCCTCGCGACTTAAGAACGTCAACCTGTTCTTCGTAAGTTTTGAACGTTTTGTCATAATGTCGTTTGGGGAAATCGCACATTGGAAACTCCTCAATTAAAAAGTAATCGTTCACGCAATATTTTGAACAAGGTTTGCGTTGGAATTGCGCCATAACGCACGCGCGATAAGCCGCTTATCTTTAGATAAGCGGATGGACGACGCCGCCGAAAACGTGTTCGCCATAAAAATGAAATTATCCGGCAAACAAAAAGCGTCCGTTTATTGGGAACCGTATAAATCGGAAGAATAAGATTCGCTAGGGTTTACGAAAAATAAACTTGTTTTCAAACGATGCGTCGACTGAGAAAAACGAAAAAAACGTTCGACGCAACGTTGATTCTGAAATTAACGCGACAGTTGGAATCTTCGTATAACTTTCCGTGAACCATTGCATTAAAAAAGCCGCGAACCAGTCTTAGCGGGAAAACGCCAAAAAACAGTCTGCGGCAAACAATACGCCTCCGTGTTTGAGCATCCTAAGGAGAGGCTTTGAAGGCAACGGTCAATTTATACCATTCTTCGTACACCTGTCAATACGCTTGATTAGTAAGCGTTCACGGAAAGCCGCGCATCAATGGCGGATATGTTCGGCTTGAGAAAGCACAGAATCGAAGACGGCTGTTTAACGCTCTTGAATTAAACTTTCAAAGTATTGGCTTTTCTCTGTTCGCGAAGTCTTTTGGCAATTCAACGAATCCGCGTATCGTTGATACGCGGCTTTCCGTGAACGGTTACCTTGATTAAGAAATTATGTTCTTCGTCGTTGAAATTTACCGACTCGTGCTTCTGAACGACAATGTAAACAGGCAAGCTATTACGCAAAAGTTATCGTTTACAGAAGACTATGCAGAGTTTCCGATCGTCGCGTTCTTCACTCCAATTCCGGCATACGTTTAGAACTTGTCAATTTCAACGTTTCCATCGCGACGGCTACCAAGCGCGGAACCAAATTGAAAACGTACTTCGGATCGTCGCTCCATTCGTTTGGATCGTCGACGATTCCCGACGTCTTGTCCTCTTTGCAGTAGTAACGTTCGACAAGCCATTCGAGCGGCGAACGACCGTTTACGACGTATTGAAACGATTCGAGCGGGACGTCCGTAAACGTTAAATAGTCGTTGTATTTCAGAACGCCGTCGAAGACTTTTTTCGTCTTTCCGTCTTGTTGAAGTTCCGTTTTCGTCCCCAGCTTCATCTTGCGAACGACCCTGTAGAGTTCCTTGTCGGGCGTTCCTTCGGGCGCCGTCGAACGAACGTTTAACTTCCAAGGCGCGAGAGGCGGCAAAGGCTTTCCGTCCCCGTCTTGAATCGTCGACTTGCCCGTCTCGTAATTCAAGTGAATATTCGCAAGACGACGCCCGATCGACGAAAATTCCCAAAAATTCGCGCGCGGAGGCAAAGGAAGACGCGCAAGCTCCTTCTTTAACTCGTTTTCGTAACGCGCCCGATAACTCGGAGAATGAAGCGCTCCGTAGACGTAGTAGAAAATATCCTCCTTCGTTATTAACGTCGAGTCGTAAAGCGTTTGGCATCTTTGTAGAACGTCGGTCGTTATCGCCTCGCGGCGGACGTAACCGTCGATTATTACGGGATTTTCGTTCGGAAGAATCGTCGCCGTTTCCAGCGACTCATAAAAATAAAGCGGGAAACATTGGCTTGCGCTTTCGATTCCAAGATCAGGGATTTGGTCGGTAATAACAGCGGAGTATTCTTTCGTACCGCCGACGCCCGGAACGCAAATCACTTTATTAGACGTGTTGGGCGTCGGAAATAATTTTGGAATCCGATAAACCATATCGTTGAACATCGGATGGAAGAAAAGGAATTCTTTGCAGAACGGACGATAGCTTGCAACGCGCGCATAAGGCGCCACGGATTCGTTAAACTTTTTACCGTTTTTTAAATCCCGCAATAGTCCGCGATTCCAACTGATTTTTTTACCGTCGTTGCATACGAAATTTTCAGCTTTGGGACGCGGTTCTTCCTGTTTTTGATAATCGTCGACCTGATTATTGTAGAACATAATCATTCGCGACATATTAGCGATTAACTCGCGTCGTGAGAAATTATAAGCCCAAGCGTCGCGCGCCGTGGCGACGCCTCGCGAGTACGTCGGCTCAAAAAACGTCGTTTCCTTTTGCTCTTCTTTGGCGTCCTTATTTCCGAGCGCGATTAATTTTCCAAAATCGTCGCCGCGTTGGTTGATCCAGTCGCCCATTTCGTTTGGCGTAATTTCCGTCCATTCGGTGTTTTCGACGCTTCCGAACTCCTTAATTAAATTGAGTTTCTGATCGCGCGTAAGATAGTCGCCAATATCGCGATAGTAGATTTTGGCGTTTCCCGTGTGCGGCTTTTTGACGAGAATTGTAATCGCGACCGGCGTTCTGGAACCCGAGCCGAAGATTTTGCCTCCCTCTTTTCGGGACGTTTCGCCTTGCGTTCGTTGATTTCCTCTCAAATTGAAGACGTAAATCGTCGCGAATTCCTCGACGAGCGATTTTCTAAAACCTTCCATAGCGGCGGCGTCGACATACCCGCCGTTGGAGACAAAAGCGACGACGCCCTCATCCTTGACGCGATCCGAAGCCCAGCGAAAGGCTTTAATATAGGAGTCGTAGAGGCTGTTTTTGTTCGTCGCGCTCGATTTTGCGGCGTAAGTTTCGGCGATTCTCGCGTCTAACTTAGGGTATTTTTCGTTTTGATTATTGTCGTTTCCGCTCTTTTGTCCGACTGAATAGGGCGGATTCCCCACGACGACTTCGATGGGCGTTTGACGTTGTTTTTCAAGTCTGTCCCCGTTTGTCGGGTTCTCTTCGCCAATTTTGCAAAGCGGTTCCGGCTTCCCTTCGTAGATTTGAAACGTGTCGGTCAGTACGACGCCGGGGAAGGGCTCGTATTGCGCGCCTTCGCCGATCGCGGCGCCGAACGCTTCTTCAATATTGGCGGCGGCGATGTAATAGGCGAGCGGCATAATTTCGTTGGCGCAAAGTTCCTTGCGATATTTGCGGCGCAAGTCCTTTGGGTCGATAAGCCCCGACGCGATAAGACGCGCGATAAACGCGCCCGTCCCGGCGAAGGGGTCGAGAACGCTGACGTTTTCGTCGGTTATGCGACGATCGAATTCTTGACGCAAGACGAAGTCGACCGAATGGAGAATATAGTCGACGACCTCGGGCGGCGTGTAGACGACGCCGAGTTTTTCCGCCGTTTTCGGAAGCGCGACGGCAAAGAATTGCTCGTATAATTTGTGAATTACCGCTTGACGTCCTTTGACGGTCTTGATTCCTTCGATTTGGGCGCGCACGGACTCTTGGAACCGTTCTTCTTGCGCGCGTTCTTTTTCGGACAAATTCACGTGGAAGGCGTCGACCGTCTTTTTGATCAGTTTGGCGACGGGATTGTTTTTCGAAAAGGCGGAGTCTGCAAACAAGGCGTCGAAGACGGGCAAGGTCGTAAGATGTTGCGCGACCGTTTCGAGCGCCTGTTCTTTGCCAATGTTTGGGTTGATTTCGCGACGCAAGGCGTCAAGGAGCGCGTCGAAGGCTTGTTTTTGCTCGTCGGTTGGATTTTCGAGTTTGGCGCGTATTCCGTCGATGCGAGTCGCGGTAATTTTTGCGACGTCGCGCGCCCATTGATCCAAGTAGTCGCGGTCTCCGCAACGCTTGACGATTTCGGCGTAAATCGACTTCTTGACTTGCTCGACGCGCTCGTCGACGAGAAACAACGACCCTTGGACGGGCGCGTCGTCGTCTTGCTTCTTTTTCTTATCTTTGTCGCTTTTTTTGTCGTCGTCTTTTGCAAGCGCGGAATTACCGTCGGGCTTGGCGCCGTCGCCCCCTACGATTTCGACGACAATTTTGTCGGTCGTTTCGCCGACTTGGAGTTGATTGATCAGGATGCGGAATTGATCGTCGTGCGAACGCAACGCCTGCAACGTTTGCCATACGGAACTATAGCGCGCGTTGGCGTCGAGCGCGGCGCTCGCGTCGGCGCTTTCGGCGACTACGATCGGAATGATCACGTACCCGAATTTTTTGCCAGTCGGACGCCGCATTACGCGCCCCACCGCTTGGATTACGTCGACTTGAGAAGACCGGGGGGATAGGAAAAGCACGGAGTCGAGATTTGGCACGTCGACGCCTTCCGCCAGACAGCGCACGTTCGACAAGACGTTGCAAACGTTCTCTTCGGGTTCTTTTTTGAGCCAAGTTAAAAGTTCCTTGCGCGCGTCGGCGGGAAAGGTTCCGTCGACGTGCTTGGCGTCGACTTTCAGAGACGCGTTTTTTTCGTCGTGACGATCGCCGAAACTCGCAATTCTTGGAACTTCCTCGCTCTTGCTTTTGAGCGCGTCGTTTTCGTCGTCGTTTCCTTGCGCGTCGAGTCGTTTCAGCGCCTTTTGTTTTTCTTGGTCGGCGCGTTTTTTGTTTTCTTCCTCGACTAAGAGTTCGCTCAATTTTTTGAAGGCTTCGACAAATTCTTGCGAGTCTTTAATCGAGCGACAAAAGGCGACGGCGCGCTTCATCGGCGCGGGATCGCCTGAAAAACCGTCCTTTTGCGATTCTTGGTCGGAAGCGGACGCTTTGCTCCGTTTGTTCAGACCGCGCCAACAGCCGATCATTTTCGCCACGTCGTCGGTCGGCACGTCGCCGGGGTCGATTTCCACTTCGATTTTTCCCGTTTTGGCGACTTTCGCGACGCTTGGGCGCGCGATATGGTATTTTTTCGCGTAGTCTTCGTCAACGACGAGAATCAAGACTTTATAGTCGGCAAGCAAGCCTTGCTTGACGGCTTTTCCAAAACTCAAGACGTAAAAATTCTCGCCGTAAATCGTCTCGTCGTCCATCGAACATAATTCGGCGTTTGACTCTCGCGCTTTCGCTTGCGCGACGTCGCCGTAAACACGAGGCGTAGCGGTCATATAGAGTCGCTTCTTGCCTGCGATTACGGCGTCGTCGTGGACTTTGACGAACGCGGATTCGTCCTTTCCGCGCAGGGAAACGCCGGTCGTGCGGTGCGCTTCGTCGCATACGATCAGATCGAACTTGGGCAGTTTTCGACCCGACGCGTTCCCTAGACGTTGCGCGTCGGATATGGCTTGAATCGATTGATACGTGGAGAAAACGACGGTTAAAACGTCTTTGTCGGCGTTTGTTCGCGCGTCGATCTTTTGCCAGCGCGCGACGATTTCGTCGGAATCGGTCGAGGCGGGCTCCGCAAGTTCGATCGGGTCGAAGGTCGGCTCGTCAGATTCAACCGTTTCTTGAGACTTGCCTTTGCTTTTAGTTTTCCCTGTCGAATTCAGGGCGCGTCGCGAGTCTTGACGCGAGATTTGCGCGTCGGAACAAACAAGGATCGGCGCCAGCCTACGATTCGCTTCGAACGTCCATTCGCGCAACGTCTGCGCAAGGAGCGCGAGGGAAGGAACAAGATAGAGAACGATCCCCGACGGAGGCGCGAGCGTTTCGGCGATGCGTAGCGACGTCAACGTCTTGCCCGTCCCGCACGCCATAATCAACTTGCCGCGGTCGGAAGTTTCGAACCCGCGCTTTACCGCGTCGAGCGCTTCTTGCTGATGCTCGCGAAGCGTCTTTTTAGGAGAACGCAAATCTTCGAACGCGACCTCTTCGCCCGTTGCGGCGCGATAAACTTGATCCCAATTATAGGCGTAATCGTCCAGTTGATCGACGCGACGCGCGAAAACCGGCGGAGTCCGTCCTTCTAATTCGCGCTTCAAATTCGCGGAAATAGGGGACGTTGCGTAAAGTAGTAAACGAGAAAAACTTACGCTCGAATGAGGCTTTGCCCCTTCGGCGAGGAACGAATCGACGTCTTCTTTACAGACGCTTTTATTATTGTAAAATTTGCACTGAACCGCCCAATATTCGCCGCTTTCGGTTTCCATAACGACGTCGATTCCGTTGTCGGCGCCGTCGTTATATTTCCAATCGTTCCAGAGCCAAGCGTCTTTGAATTCAAAGGGATAGTCCGACCTCAGAAGGACGTTGCAGACGAGTTTTTCAAAAAAGCGGCCTTGTTCGGTCGTCGAACTTTGAGCTTGTCGGAATCGGTCGAGTAATTCGTCTATGCTTGTTATTTGCGTTTGCGCTTTCATTGCAACCTGCCTGTTCTTGCCTTAAGGAAAAGACTTCAAGTCGTTATTTTAATAGAAATTTTTAAAATTCAACGAAATCGGCGCAAATTTTGAAGTAATCTCAAGCGTCGTCTTCTTCGAAAAGTCGTACTCAAGGGCGCTTTGTTTTGGGCGATCTATGTTTTGGGGATTCGAACGTATTAGCATAATTTCAAAGCCAAATTATCACGCCGATTCCGACTCGCGCGTTCATATGTCGAGTCGGCGATTACGAACCCCATATTGCGCCTTAAAGGTTCCAAATCGAATTCGATTTAACGGAGTCTACGGAAACCTTCGCAGTTTCGACTTCAGCGCGCGATCCACGCGTTGCGAACCGACGCAATCCGCATATCTTCGATATACGGATTCGCGCGCGCCACTTACGCGACGACTTTGCCTTTTGGTTTGACTAAGAGGTCGTAAAAAGTTGGACGTCCAAACATATATTTTAAAACGTGGACGTCCGACGTTATACAGAGGTATTGCCGAACCCATACGGCGTTATTGAAAAACGCCCTAACGTTTCGTTTTATCGTCTATATTTTATCTATTTTGATTGTTTTGCACAAACAAACTCACCGTAATAATTGCAAGTTTGAGCATATAGACGCCAAAACAGTTTTTTCAACAATACCCCAAACTTCTATAAAAACTCAAGGTTGACGAGTCATTTCGCGCCCTTCAATTTTGCGGCGACAAAAACGACGCTTTGCGCGACGCCCGACTTTTGCGTCAATTGAAATTCGACTTTTCCGCCTTCGAACGCGTTTTGCGGGAACGCGAAAAACAAGGCGCGTTTTGCGTCGGGTATGACGCTCGCATCGAGGTCGACGACGTTTTCCGCGACGATTCCGTTCAACGTCGCTTCAAAAGTCGCGGCGTCTAACGCGTCGCCTTCCGCCAAACCGACGACGACTCCGGAACCTTCTTTCGAGGTCGACTTAGGTCCGACGGGAATTTGGAACGTCGTCGGCTCTTCGCTCGTCTTGCGCGGAGTTTGGGCTCCGTCGGGAAAATCGTCGGGGATCGTGTCGCGATAGGTCGTCGGAACTTCGCGGTCGACCGTCGCTAGAAACTCGTCGCTAAATCCGTCTTTTAACATACGGCGATATTTTTCCTGCGCGACGGGCAAAGTTTCGCAATCCATCCAGTTAAAAAGATAGACGTTCGAGGTTCCGCGCGCTTTTTCCATCGCGGCAAAACCGTATAGTTGTTCAAGCGTGCAAGCCTTCGCGTTGGCGCCCGGATTCGAGCGAACGTTAAATTCCGCGCCGGGCGCTATCGCGACTTCCGTTCCTTCTAGGCGTTCGTTCCAAAGTTCGACGGGAATATCAAAATCGGTCGTCGACCAGAACGGGCAAGGGACGATCAAGTCGACGAGTCCGGCTTTCGCCCAAGAAACCGCGTCCATTCCCAGTCCGACGGCCGCGTCGGGATGCGCGGGAACGCGAACGGCGACGTAAATTTTTCGTCCGCGAATAGACGAATATTTATCCGCCAAATTCTTCGCGTATGAGACGACTTCCGTTAAATATTCGCTTTCTTCCGCCTCTTTACCCGGCGTGAGATGTCGACCGAAACGCATCCAATCCAACTCGATCCCGTCGAAATCGTAACGCTCAAAAAGGACGTCGATAAAATCCGTCGCGTGTTTGCGCACTTCGGGATGCTTGAAATTAAGGGCGCGTTCGAACCAATTCTTAGAAGGCGTGTTTGGAACGCGCCAAAAATTCGGATGCTGAACCCAAAAAGAAGAACGCATAAAATTCGTCGGATCGTCCGCCGCGTGCAAATCGTTCATACGCATAGAAATCCAAGGCGAAATACCCTTTTCTCGACAACGCGCGATCCAAATTTTATAGGGATCGAGTCCTCGTTCTTCGAGTAACTTGCAATTCTGCGGCCAAAGTTCGGTCGATTCTTTTCCTTCGCAGTTTGGCTCCCAGATCGCGTCGCGCGCCGGGTTCGTAAAATTCGCGCGACTAGAGTTTGGACACAAAAACAAATGCGTTACGGCGGTATTCGCGTATTGGTCGACAAAGGCGTTCAATCCTTCGAGCGTCATTTGCTCCGGGCGTCGCGAACCAAAGAAATGACTGTCGTCTTCATTAATGACGAGCATATTTTCGAAGGGCGCGGCGGCAAAAGCGCAAAACGTCGCGCCAAAAAGAAACGCGACGAACGACGCCGACGCCGCGAGCTTTTGACAAAATCTCATATTATTCCCCTATTTCGGCGGTGAAAACGACGGTTCCGTCTACTAAAAACGAAAAGACGGAAGGTTGCTTGTTCGTCAAATTGTATCAGAACGATAAAGAGCCGACAAGTCAAAAGAAACGACAAGAGGAAAAAACGAGAAATTGGAACGTCGAGGCGTTCGCTCCCAACGTTCCAAAAGTAAAAAGACGATCCGTTATTGGATTGGAATTTCCTTTCACAAGTCGGCAAGCCAAGGCGTTTTTTTGACGGCGCGCAAGCCCGATTTGTTACGCTGGCCGTCGCGAACGCAATCGGGATTCGGCTTGCCGTGAAAGACGATAATTTTAACGCCTTCTTTTTTCTTCGGCTCGCAAAAGTATCCCAACGGAAAGCGTCTCATAAAACTGCGCTTGAAACTAAGACGCCAATTCGGCTCCCAATAGAGCGCCGATCTTCGCGTCGGGCAAATTTCAGTCTTCAATAACGCGGAAGGAACCGGGCGTTTCAAAGAACCGCTCCGTTACTGGATTGGAATTTCCTTCCATAAATCGGCAAGCCAAGGCGTCTTCTTGACGGCGCGCAAGCCCGATTTGTTGCGCCAGCCGTCGCGAACGCAATTGGGATTCGGATTGCCGTGAAAGACGATAATTTTAACGCCTTCTTTTTTCTTCGGTTCGCAAAAGTATCCCAACGGAAAGCGTCTCATAAAACTGCGCTTGAAACTAAGACACCAATTCGGCTCCCAATAAAGCAAGGGCTCTTTTTGCGCGATCGCCCAACTTAAATACGCCTGCTCGTTGCGATGCGTTCTGTAGACTTTTTCTCGATTCGCGAGAAAATATTCAAGGACGTCGGGTCGTTTGCCAATTTCGAATCGAAAGACGGACGAATTGCCGATCTTCGTGCCGGGCAAGTTCCAGTCTTCAATAATTCGAAAAGAGCCGGGCGTCTCAAAAAACGGGTCTAATTTGTCGACGATTACGACGTCAAGATCGAGAAACAACGCCGTTCCTTCGAGATCGTCGAGTTTCTCTTGAAACAGCGTCAATTTGCGCCAACCTCTTTCGGGTCGACCTTCCAAACCCGACATTTCGGGCAAGGGTCGAACCTCGACGTCGCGTCTCAACCCGGTCGGATCGTCGGTAAAACAGACAAAACGATAATCGCGTTCTAAATTTGCCTTCACGCGCGACGCCAAAATATTGACGTATTCGGCGGGAAATTTTGTTCCCCATTTCATACAAACGACGTTGTTCATTTTGTTTCCTCCGATTCGATTTGTAAGGACGCGCGACGCGACGCGAGGATCAGCGCGGTAAAAACGCACGAGAACGACGCGAACAACGCGCCTAAACGCGCAAAAGTTTTCAGACCGGGCGCGCCAAAAAAGAGAACGCCTAAAAAAAAGCAAACTAATGAAAGAGCCGTCGCCGCGTTCGGAACAAGACAAGCGTCAAAACGCGCGCTAACGCTTTCCTCGCGCCAAAACGGAACGTTAAAGACTCCGTAAGGAAAAAAAAGCGCCAAAAGGCATAAGCCGAGCGGTTCGACGGAAACGCCGAGCCAACCGCAAAGCCCCAGCGAAAACAACGCGGCCAAAGCGCCGGGCGCAAAAGTTAAAAGCGTTCCTGTAAAATCGCGCGACCAAACGCCCCAAAACGCAAATAAAAGCGCAAACGCGACAAGGAACCCCGCGCAAGCGTCTCGTCGAACAATTCGCGCGCGCTCGTAAACAAACGCGGCTTCGCCCGACGCGTTCGGCGCAATCCTCCGCGCGTTGGAAACGAACGCGTTTAATTTTTTACCGTCGATTAGATCTTCGGTAGTATAAACGCGTAACGCGACGCGTTCGGAAGACGCGCCGACGTTTAACGCGCGCAATTCGGGCGAAAGATCGTCGAGCGTCGGCGGATTAGAATCGGAAATCGCGCGCAACGCGAACAGACGCTTGAGCGCGTCGACCGCCGTTTGCCACTGGAACGTTTCGATGCGTCGGCGATACTCCTCGTCGGACGTTTCGCGCAACCGTCGATCCGATCTAATCAACGCCGCCAGCGCTTCCGTTCGGATCGCTTCAAGCTCGGCTTCCGTCGACGGAATCGACTGATCGCGCAACGCGACGGCAAATTCGTCAAGCTCGCGTAGAAGCGTCGCGACGTTTGGAACGGACGAAGCGCCAATTTCCAATTTGACCGGCGCGACCGCCTCGGCGAATCGTTCGATCGCGCGCGCTTTGTCGGGCGAGTAGCTCGGAAGTTTTGAAGCAAGCTCCTCGACGCGAAAACTCGACTCTTCCTCTAATCGTCTCTTGATAAGAAGCGCTTCGTCGACGTCGGCGCAAGGAACTAACGACGATTCTCGACCGCGTCCCGTAACGCTTGCGAGCGCGCGCGAAACGCGTTTGTCCGCTTCAAGGGCGTCCTGCGGAAAAAAAAGCGCTAAATTACGCTCGACGTCAAGCAAAGAAAGACCGACGACGGCGAAAACGCCCAAAAACGCGACGACGGCGAAAACGCGTTTCGTCGATCCTTGTAAAAACGTCAAATATGCGAACAAATCGAGCGGCGCGGAATCTTGTCCCATTGGGCGCGAACCGTCGAACAGACGCGTCAAGACGGGCAAAAACAACGTTGACGCGACGACTGCGCATAAAACGCCAAGCGCGACAAAGAGCGCAAATTCGCTCAACGTTTCGCGCGCGAAACAACTCGCGGCGCAAGACGCCGCGACGATCGCAAACGCGACGACAAGGGGCGCGCCGTCAAGCGACTTCGCCGCTTCGAGCGACGATTCGTAGGACGAACGATTTGAAACACGAATCGTCCCATATTGCGTCAAGAAGGCGTAAGCAAGCTCAAGGGACGTTCCGAAAACCAAAAGCGACGCGCCCAAAACGGGAATCGCGCAAGGCGCGAACGAAACGAAAAGCGCAAAAGTCCACGACGTCGCCGCCGCGACGGACGCTAAGAGAAAAGCGGCGCGTCGAATCGTTCCCAAAAGCGTCCAAGCGGCGAAAAACGTTCCAAGCGCCGCGACGACGAGCGCCAATCCCAAGACGCGCGCCCCTGCGTCGACCGCGACTTGAAACCGCGTCGCGCCGCTTGTCAAGTCGATCGTCAAATTTGGGTAATTCGTCCGCGCTCGTTCAAGCGTCGCCCTCAACGCCGCGTCCAAGACGGAAGTTTTTTCTTCGTTTGGACGTTGCGCGCGCAACAGTTGAACGACTGCGATTCGACCGTCTTGAGCAAGAAAAAATTCTTCGCCCGACGCTTCGATCGCCTCTTTTTCAAGATTCGACGCGATCGGCGAAGGAAGAACCGTCTCGACGGTCGTCTGCGGATCGAACGCGACTTCAAGCGCGGATAGGAAGGCGCGCGATTCGTCGAGCAAAGCGACGTTGGGACGCGCGGCCGACAAAGACGCCCTATTCGACAACCGCGACGCAAATCGATCGGCGGCGAAAACGTCCCAACGACCGCGCGCGATTTCGCTCGCTTCGTAAAGAGGCTCGGCAAGATCGGCGATTCGTTTGTCAGGTAGAAGAAAGAGCCTGTCGTTCGTGAACGAATTCGCGTCGAACAGCGGCGGAACGAGCAGAAAATCGTCCGACAAAAAAACGCCGCGCGCCAATTCGCCCGCACAAGCGCGAACGGCGCTCGGTTCGCCTTCGACGACGAAATAGGCGTTTTGTCCCAGCGCAAATTCGGCGGCGTCTTTTCCGTAAATTTTCGCTATTTTATCAAGGGAAGGACGAGATTCGACGCCAAAGTTCGGATCGGAGAAAAAAGAAACGAGACGCCACAGCGAACACAACGTCGCCAGAATCACGACGGACAACGTTAGAATCGGTCTTCTAACGCCAAAACGAGTCGTCGCCAAGAGCAAACGCGACGGAAAAGAACTCGATTTAAAAGTTCCGCTCGTTGGACTCGCATTCATTGAACGACCTTTTTGCTAACTTTAATTTCTCGCGATTTTTCGTATGATTCTTGTCGTTTTTCCCAATTTTTAAAATGTTCGACGTACTTTTTTTCGTAATCGGGCACGTACTTTGCCAACGCTTTTTTCATCGGCGTTTTCTTTTGCAATTTAAACGCCTCTTGCATCGAGATACCTTCTTGCGCTTCCGGACGCAACGATTTCAGGTACATCGAAAGAATCCGTTGTGTTTCCGGCGAATAGTGAATCATAAAATGTACCCACGACCACGATTCGCGGTATTCTCGCGGGCGCATTTGGTCGACTTGCGTAAGTTTTTCCAATCGAGCAAGGGAAGGGGGCGCGCCAAACAGTCCGTAAACGCTCTCGCTTGCGTCCTTCAAGTACGGATTGCGAAAACCGCGTTCGCCGGGCGGAATTTCAAAATATTTCGCCAAACCTTCGTCAAGCCAAATCGGAACGTTGCGCAACGCCGCGTTAAGATACGCGTGCGTCATCTCGTGACGAATATTCAAAATCATACGCTCGTTCTGCGGAACCATTAAAACGCCCGGTCCGGAATCCTTTACGTAAAGAGCGGGGCGGTCAAGGGGCGCGCCGGGAAAGACGTCCTGAATAAACTGAACGTAAGAGCCTTTGTCACGAAACAGACAAAGCTCGATTTTTTCACGCGCTTCGGGCACGCCGAGATACCCTACGAGGTCTTCTTGAAGTCGCGCTATTTCCGCCGTTACGTCGACCGAGGTTTCCAAGGGGAAATTCGACTCGCAAACGACTCGTCCCAGAACCGCGCAATACGGCAGTTTGTCCGAAAATTGCGGCGACATATCGAGCGCGCTCGGCGCCTTTGAAACGTCGCGAGTCGCAGGACGCGAAGTCGTGATCGGCGGCGGCGCGTCGTAACTTGGCGCGTTAAAGGGAGAAATTCCACTAAAGAGCGACGACAGACTAATCGGACCGCCGAAATTGACGTCGAAGCCGAACGAAAAATCAAGCGCGAGGCAGAACGTCGCAACTCCAAAAATCGCCGACGTTACAAACGTTCGAACTGTTGACGCGCTAAAAAACATATTGTCTTCCCTCTCTAAAACCCGAAACGTCGCAATACGAGACTGCGCCCGATTTATTGTAATTTTTTTTCGTCGTTCGTTCAATAGAGATTGTCGTGCGTGAAAGAAACGCGTCGCAAATACGAAAAAAGCGCGGAACTTGGAACGTCCCGCGCCTGAAATGAAAAAGAAAAGGGAAAAACGTCTAATTCGACGCGTCTTACATTCGAACGCCGCCGCGAAAACCGAGAATAAAGAGTTTGTCCGACTCGCAGTCGCCTAAAGGATTGTCGACGAAAATCAAGAAGGGCGTCAAGTGCGCGTATTCGTTAATCATAGCGCGGTAGTACGTCTCGAGATAGGATTCCGCCCCAACCTTGCCCCCCAACTCTTCTTTATACCAGTCGGTCGGACTGATAACGCTATATCCCAAACCTAGCGCGTCGTTTGCGGCGTCGCGTCCCCAAAGTCCTTGGCGTTCGAAATTGTTCAATTCAAATCCGCCGCTAATATGAGACGAATAAAGCGCGACTTGCTCGTTTTGAAAACCCGCGCGCGCCCAAAGTCCTAAGCGTTCGTTGGCTTGTTGATCAAACGAAAATCCCCAGCCGACGTTGGCTTCGTCGTAATTCGCGGAATCGTTTATCCATCCGTAAAATCTATAGTTTCCCGTCAAGTCGCCAAAACGCGCGTGATAATCAAGTTCAAGCATTCCAAACGCGTGAGAACATAAATCCGTCCAATCGTTCTCGTCGGTATTCTGGCACACGGCGCCAAGGGACCAAGACTCTCCAAAATCTTTCCAAGCGGAAACGCCAAAGGAAGGCGTCGGCGCGTCCCACGCCTTATTATTGACGAATCCGGACGTCGAAAACTGATAATAACCGCAGTTGGCGTACTCGTTGGCGTCAAAACCGTCCATTGTTATATCGTGTAAACCGACGCGAAAACGCCAGCCGAAACGCGTCGCGCGTTCATACCAAGCCTCGGTTATCACGACTTCCGATTCGGGATGCAGTTCGTCGACGAATCCGGCGAAGGTCGGAATTCTCGAATCGAGCGCGCGTCCCTGCCCCGTTTCAAGATAGGCGCCAAAAAGATCGCGCTCGGAAGTCGGAAGAAAAATCGAAAGATCGCCCGCAAAACAGCCGTCGACGCTTCGTCCGTAGTATTTGTTCGGACTGAGATTCGAAGTAACGAAAATCGCCCCTTCGAACCCCCATTCGATTTTATCCCAAATCGATTCTTTTTCTTTCTCTTCTTTTTCCTCTTCGGCGACGCTTTCAGTTTTCAAAGGCTCGGTTTGTTCGGCGTAAACCTCCGAAGATTTTGCTTCAGCGTAAGAGACGTCGGACGGCGCGTTTTCGGACGAGACGGCGCGAGCAAGAACGCCCGAGGAATTTTCACGCCAACGTTTGACGCGCGGCGCGCCGCTATAGTTGGGCGACGACCAACCGACGTAAGAAGTTGGAACCTCGATCGCTTCGACAAAGCCCAAACAAAGAAACATAAACAATATCGGCAAACCTAGGAAATAACCGCGATTTGTCATTATTCTCCCAATTTTATTCGCATTGTTGAACGCCTAATCCGGCGCTATATTTGCAACAAACGTTAAATCAATTTCAAACGCAAGTAGAAGTACGTTCATCGTATGACGAAAACGCATAAATTTTACGCTGAAAATTCAAAAAATCGTCTTCCTGACGTTAAACATATCGTTAAAAAAGTTAGACTTCTTTAACTTTTTTATCAAAAGACGCCAACTTCTATAAAACCAACGATTCAACAACACGTTGCCAAAGGGATTAAGAATTTAGAACGTTGCGCAAAAGAACGACAAAAAAACTATCGTCCAGATTCTTCTGTCAATTTCCGCAAATCGCTCGCCAAATTTTCCGTCAATACGCCGTCGGCAAGACGCCACGTCCAGTTCCCTTCGCCGACGCCCGGAAAATTAATACGCGCGTCGTTCGACAAACCGACGACGTCTTGCAAGGGGAAAATCGCCAAACGACAGGGCGATTCCGCGACGGCGCGCAACGCGGCGCGATGCAATGCGGCGACTTCGGGGCTTAGCGGTCGATATTTAGTCGACACGCCAAGTTTCGGCTTCGCGACGCGCGACGATTCGAACGCGCGACGTAAAAAGACGCCAAGTCCGCGCTTCGTCTTTGCCGGAACGTCGTCGGGACGTCGGTAACGGCGCAAGACGTCGGCGACGCCGCTAAAATCGAGCGAACCCCACGCGCGACCGCCGTAACGCTTCACGTCGTCAAGCCAACCGAGAATCGGAGCGCCGTCGTGCGTGCCCGTATAGGCGACGTACCGATCCGTCCATTTGTCGAGCGGATTAGGCGCTCGACCTATTTTGCGATCGATTTTCACGCCGTCGAAGGAAAACTGAAGCACAAGCATGCCGGACAAGCCGTATTTGTCGCGCAAAGCGCGCACGCCGTCGTTCATAACGCCCAAATCTTCGGCGACGAAGGCGTCGGGCGGCAATTCCTCAAAGAGCGCGTCGAAAAACGTTTCTTGAGGACCCGGTTCCCAGCCGTCCTCGTAAATTCGTCCGTCCTTGGACGTCGCGGGCGCTTTGGAAACTTCCCGCGTTTCGTTTTCGTAGTCGCGACCAGGAAAGCTGTAATAATTGTAGAATCCGATGAAATGGTCGAGCCTTACGACGTCGAAACGTTCGAGCGTCTTCTTCATACGGCGCTTCCACCAATCGAAATTGTTTTCGCAGTGCTTTTCCCAACGATACAAGGGCGAACTCCAACGTTGTCCGTCCGGGTTGAAATCGTCGGCGGGAACGCCCGCCTCGCGTATGACGCGCCCGTCGGCGTCGACTTGGAACAATTCTGGATTCGTCCAAACGTCGGCGCTCGTCTGTCCCACGTAAATCGGCACGTCGCCGAATAATTTGACGCCTTTCTCTTGACAATATTCGCGGAAAACGCGCCATTGCGAATCGAACGCAAGTTGCAAGAACTTTAAGTAGTCGATTAAATCGCGTTCTTGCTCCGCAAACGCCTTGAGCGTCGCCGGATCCCGACGCCGCAATTCAAGCGGCCATTTGCTCCAGTCGAAAACGCCCCCTTCTTTCTCGCCGATCGCCTGAAACAGCGCGTAATCGTCGAGCCAAAAGCGATTTTCTTGAACAAAACGCTCTTCTTGCGCGCGATATTTGGCGCCGACGCCGGAACGATAACGCTCAAACGCTTTTTTCCATAAAGGCGCGCGTCGTCCAAACGCGGCGCGATAGTCGATTCGTTCCGACCGCGCGTCTTCTTGCGCAAAAGCCGACGAAACGCCGACGCGCGGAACGCGCCAAACGCGCTCGACGTCTTCCGAATCAAGGAGTCCTTCCCTGTAAAATTCTTCAAGATCAAGATAGAGCGTCTCGCAAGCGAAAGCGGATCGACCGGCGTAAGGCGACCCGTAAGAATCGATCGGATTGATCGGAGTCGTTTGTAACCATTCTTGTTTGGCGTTCGACAAAAAATCGACAAACAGAAACGCGGCGCGTCCCAAACTGCCGACGTCGCGAACGCCCGGCAAAGTAAAAATTGGAGCCAAAACGCCGGAAGAACGACGTATCGTTTCCATTTCTCAAACCCTCAATAACTACGAAACGTAAAAAGTCACTCGACGGCGCCGATTATTTTGATAAAAAAAACAAGGTTTTCTCTTAAAAACGCTCAACGTCTGATATAATATCCCATATGTTGATTATTGTTGTAAATCGGCGCGCAAACGCGTGATTATTATAGCCGCGCTAGACAAAAATAGAAGACCTAAACGCAAAACTCGCTTGACGTTTTCAAGTCTCTGACGGGCGTCTTTGGCGGCGCGTTTAGACGGCGGCGCGCGTTTGCGTTGGCAACGGAGACGGAACGATGGCGGCGTTTCATACTTTAGGCGTTATCAGCGACACGCACGACGACGTCGAAGCGGTTCAATGCGCGTTGAAGATTTTTGAAGAGTTCGGGGTCGAACGCATTATTCATTGCGGCGACGTAACTTCAACCGAAGTTCTTGGATATTTTCGCGGAATTCCCACTGATTTTGCGCTTGGCAACTGCGACCAAATGCGTCGCAACGATCTGATTCAGGAAATCGAATCGATCGGCGCGACTTGGCACGAAATCGAAGGAAAAATCGAATGGCGCAATAAGCGCGTCTATTTTACCCACGGAGACAGAAACGATCTGTTGGACGCCGCCAAATATTCCGGCGAATGGGATCTTGTTTGCTTCGGACACACGCACCAATTTGAAAACGAATTGTACGAAAACACGCGCGTTTTGAATCCTGGAACGCTTCAATCGGGCAGTTGTTGCGTCGTCAATTCGAATCTTACCGTAATGCGTCTCAACGCCTTTACGGGGCGAATCGTCTGATTGTTCGCGCGTTTGATCGTTTGTAACCGTTCCGAAAAAACGCGCCGGAGCGCGACGTTCTATTTCTCACTTTTCATATGATACGCAAGGCGGGATCGTTTTCTTAACAAAATTTCTGAAAATCGAGCCCCGCCCTTTTATTTTTCTCTTGAATTTGTTATATTGTATAGCGTCGTCAAGCGCCGCGCGCTCGTCCAGACCGACGACGCGCAGAACAAGGCGAACACTATCGGGCGATTATTACGTCGTCGAAAAGCGCGATGAGAAGTCAAGCGCCAAGTCGACGAATGTTTTCGGCGTTATTTATTTGTAAAAGGAACCGACGCGATGGTAATGAAGAAATTTATGAACGACCCGCAACGTTTGACCAACGAACTCCTCGAAGGATACGCGATGTGCTATCCGAACAAAATCAAGTTGGTTTCCGAAAAAATCGTAGTGCGCGCCAATCCGAAGTCGAAGGACAAGGTCGCGATCATTACCCTCGGCGGCGCGGGTCATGAACCCGCTTTGAGCGGATTCGTCGGCGAAGGAATGCTTGACGCGTCGGTCGTCGGCGATATTTTCGCCGCGCCGGGCGCTCCGAAAATCGTCGAAGCGCTCCGTATGTTCAAAGATTACAAAGGAATTATCCTCGTCGTCCTGAACCACGAAGGCGATCAACGCAACGCGAATATGGCGTTGATGATGGCGAAAAAAGAGGGTATTGAAGTCGCCAAAATCGTCACGGCGGAAGACTTCGGACCTGGAATCAACGCCGATCGTTCGGAACGTCGCGGACTTGGCGGTTGTATTCCTCTTATCAAAATCTTGGGCGCCGCTTCGGAAAAAGGCATGAGCGTCGAAGAAATCCTTGAAATCGGCGGTCGTTTCAACGACAGAATGGCGACGCTTGCCGTCACGCTTAAAGTCGCCACGCATCCGCAAGCGGGTCAAGAAATCGGCGCGCTGGCCGACGATCAAATGGAAATCGGTATGGGACAGCACGGCGAAGGCGGCGGAAACGGTCCCGAACCGATGCAAAGCGCCGACTGGGTCGCCGAAACAATGGCGAAAAAACTCATTCGCGCGGTCGACGCCAAGGCGGGCGAGAAGGTCGTCTTGATTATCAACGGTAGCGGCGCCACGACCTTGATGGAAATGTTTATCGTCTATCGCAAAGCGCATCAAGTTTTGGTCGACGCCGGTCTGGAAATCGCCGCGAGTCGTTGTGACGAAATCCTCACCGTTCAAGAAGCGGCCGGATTCCAAATGTTTGTCGGCGTTTTCGACGACGAAACGCTCGGGATGTTCAACGCGCCGAGCGACGCTCCCTACTGGGTCGTTCGTTGATTTGGTCGTAAGACGACGCGTCGCCTTTACGCGTAATTCGAACGCGACGAAGGCGGCGCGCTTGGTCGTATTGTCGGCGTCTCATTCCTTCTTGTGCGGCGCAGAAAGGCGCGCGTTGCGAAATGACTAACGAATTTAATAAAGAACTGTTGGTAAAAGCGCTTCAAAAGGCTCTCGCCTCCGTTGAAGCGAAATTTGACGAATTAAATCAACTGGACGCCGCGACCGGCGACGGCGACCACGGCACCGCGATCGTCTCCACGCTGAAGGCGGCGGTCGAGGCGGCGGAGCAGCCCGGTTCCCTCTCCGACTCTCTTTCGAACGTCGCGATGGGAATTATGTCGGCGACCGGAGGATCGACTAGTTCGCTGAACGGATCCTTTTATATGGGCTTGAGTTCGGGCGCGACGTCCGAAAAGCTCAATCCCGCCGAAACGGTCGCTATGTACGTTTCCGGGTTGGATATGATGGGTTCGACGACGAACGCGAAAGTCGGCGACAAAACGATGATGGACGCGATGATTCCTGCGATCGACGCGATGAAAGACGCGATCGCCAAGAATCCGAGCGCGTCCCTCTCGGACGTCTTCCAACAAGCCGCGAACGCCGCCAAAGACGGCGCCGACAAAACCGCCGATTACGTCGCGAAATTCGGACGCGCGCGTAATCTTGGCGAACGTTCCAAAGGAAGCAAAGACGCGGGCGCGACGAGTCTCGCGCTGATCTTCCAAGCGTTCGCCGACGCGATCGCCGACGCGTGAACTCGTTTTAAAGAATTGAACCGCGCGCAAACGCGGATAAATAAATATTAACTGCAAAGAATAGGAAAATTTACGATGGCTGACAACGAAGGCAATATCGATGCGAAAAATTTCGGGATTGGCGTTCCGCAAAAGCAAGAAGGCTTTTTTTTGAAGGGCAATGAAAACGCGAGTTACGGTATTAAATCGCGTCTTTCCCAAATCTTCAATAAAGAATCCGGTCATACGGTTATGTTGGCGTTCGACCACGGGTTCATTATGGGACCGACGTCCGGCTTGGAACGTATCGACTTGACGATCAATCCTTTGATCCAATACAGCGACTGCATTATGTGCACGCGCGGTATTCTTCGTTCGGTTATTCCCCCGACGTTCAACAAGCCCGTCTCCTTCCGTTTCGACGCCGGCACCACGATTCTGACCAGCTTGAACGACGAAACCTTGGAAGATATTGAAGAAGCGATCCGTCTCAACGTCCAACTCCTCGCCGTAATGGTCGCTGTCGGCGATCCCGATCACGAAGGTTTGACGATTCGTAACTTGACGAAAACGGTCGATATGGGACAACGTTACGGAATCCCGACGCTCGGCGTTACCGCCGTCGGCAAGAATCTCGTTCGCGACGCGCGTTACCTCGGACTCGCCACTCGTGTTTGCGCGGAAAACGGCGCCAACGTCATTAAGACGTACTATTGCGACGAAAAATTCGAGCAAGTTACCAACTGTTGCCCGGTTCCGATCGTCATCGCCGGCGGTAAGAAACTGCCCGAACGCGACGCGTTGACCCTTGCGAAAAACGCGATTTCCCAAGGCGCCGTCGGCGTCGATATGGGACGCAACATCTTCCAATCGGATAGCCCGGTCGGAATGCTCCTCGCCGTTCGCGAGATCGTCCACAAGAACGCGACGGTCGATCAAGCGTTCGACTGCTACGAAACCTACAAGAACGAAAACAAATGCTGTTGCTGTTGCAACAAGTAATCGCGTTCTGAACGCGTAGCGCGACAAACTTCAAGCGCCGTTTTAATTCGTTTCCTCCAGAAACGTTTGAAACGGCGCTTTTCCTTTAAAATCGACCGCCCCTAATAATACAAACTTCCAATTCGATCGATCGCGAACGATGCGCGGCGACAAAGAAATTCGTCGAATTTTGGCGCGACAAAGCCAACGAACGAGGCGAGACGTAAGCGTTTGGGCTCGCGCTGTTGCGCGACGTCTACGGAATTGCGGAGCCCGAAAAATTCATTAAGTTCGAAGAAAAAGTCAAAATCGACGCCGCGAACGCTTACACTAAACGAGTCACTTTTGGCATACCTCAACTTGGCTACATTTTTACCTAATTTCCAAAAAGTGGGGAAAGTGCAGAAATTAAGAAATAGAACCGAAATGTTTCAATCTGTTTCCTAACAACGAGCCAGCGAAGTTTTCCAAATCAGGAAGCGTTTCATATGAACGAGTTCCGTTGGAATACACGTCGGAGGCGATTTTCATAGGATTCGTCAAAATGACTCGAGCTAAAAACCTTTCCGCATAAGGCAACTTTTCGAGCGCGCAAAACGGATAGGCGAACTTTGGATATCGGGGAGCCACCGTAAAACAACCGCGTTGCCTTTCGATACGTTCGCTATGATAAGGCGTCACTGAAGCAAAATGAGGCAAGACCTTAGAAACTAACGGAACTTCTCGCCAGTTCGTGTAATAGTGCGACAAGAGAAAAAACAAGGGATTGAATTGGCGAACGACGATATTTTCAATCAGTTCCTCCCTATATTCTGTTGGGTCAGGAGACCTTGAAATCGTATCATCCCAATCTTGTAACGCCGACGTAAAACGTTCCCCATAAGTTTTTTCAATTATAGGAAGACTGAACAAACACGTAGTGGCTTGATCGTAGTCGGATGCAGTTTCGAAGAATCGACGACGATTATCATTCAAGAATTTTCCTATAAATTTAGCGTATTCGCTAGAACGTGATTTCTTTCTAGAACACCGTTGATCCAAAAAAAGTAGAGCCCGTTCGATATACTCATAACGTCCGTCGTTTTGCCGGAAAAGTAGCGTTTGAAAAACGAGATCGTTCAAATATTGAGGACGCAACACGTAGATACACGGTAAGGAGACGTCTTTCGCCGCCGCATCCAAGTTGTCCTTGTCTTTTAAAAAAGGTTTCAACGCGAAGAAAATCGCAACGTACAACGATTCGCTCCAATCGAGCAATCGCGTGCCGCAAGAATAATGTTGCATAACTTCCAGCCATTCGTTGCGATCTTGTGGATTGGTCGAAATATGCCGATCCGTTTTAGAAAAAAAATTTTGAAAGCGCTGTTCTTCCAACGTCGGCAATTCATCGTATCGACCTAAGCTGTTTCGTAGTAGTTCCGCGACAAGGGGAAACGGTTGTTCCTGTCCGCGAAACCATAACAAACAATTTTTTTCACTCTCCGAGTCGCTTTTGAAATTATTGGAAATGAGTGAAATTTTTTCAAAGAGTTCCCCTAAAGAACCCGCATAATAGGTGTTTTGAATTCTAGGTAAGGAAAAGCCCATTTTCTCAGACTCTCTCGCGGTAATTCCAAGTTCGTAGCGTTTGGATTGGACGCTTACTACGACGCAATATTAATCATAACGGTAGAAATTTTCTCGCAACAAAGGAGAGAAGGTCGTTAAATTGGGCGTCGTCCCAGACTTTCAATAAAGAATCAGAACGACGCAAGCGCGCGCTTGGACGTAATTGTCAACGCGCCTCGGCGACTTTCGAAAGAACACGTCGTTCGTAAACCGTGCGCGTTCTCCACAGAAAAGACGCCAAATCAAGACGATCGCGTCGTACTCTTGTCGTCGACCTTAGTAGGAAAGACCACGCCTTTGTCTTCGAGAAATCCGTTAATCTTTAACAACTCGTCTTCAATCATTTTCTCAACTTCTTCTGGCTTTTTGTTCTCTCCTTCTTTATAAGCGTCGCTAAACAAACGTCCCATATATCGCAGGAATCTTCTTTTGTGCGTATAAGAACCGTAGAAAACAAATTTAAACGCCATTTCTGTGAAATACGAAAATCTGACCTCGTCCCTCCAATTTTTAGTCGTTTTAGCGCTATTGTAATATTTGCCAATTGCACTTGGGTCTTTCCAATAAAACTCGGAAAAAGATTTGCCGTCTCGTTCCGGATTTTGATTGCGAACTTGTTCCAAAACCATTTTGTAAAGAACGACAAAATGTTCCCTACTCCAACAACGCTGTCGAGCGCAAAAACCAGCGCTATCCGTTCGGTGCAATCTATCTGTTTGGTGCAAAACAACTTTTTTATCAGAAACGTATTCTCGACACTCCAAAACGAGTCCTCCAATAAGGAGGAACAACATACATATACGCTGGATTCTTTCGTAGGCGAAATCGAGGTTTTTTATCAAGTTTTCTTTAATCGAATCGGAGACGTCTTTGTTTTTTCGAACGGCGGTTGTCATTTCATCGAAGAGCTCGCATATTTTTATGGTCTTGGCGTCAATGGCGATAGCCATATCTTCATGCTCGACGCTGACGTCTTCCTCATACGCGTCGGATTCCATATTGTCTTGGACTTTTAATAATTCTTTATAAACTATTGCCAATAATGAATCATTCGACGCGTGGATATCGGATGATTTGAAACCTTCCCTCTTTTCAACGTCGCCATACAAAACGTCTTTGTCGCCGAGTAATTCTTCGCATAATTTTTCTAAATCATCTAAAAATTTTTTATTTTCATCATCATACAAAACTTTTCTCATCTTCTCATAGGATCTTTCAACCTTCTCCTTCGTGATTTTCGCAAAAGCATGCGCCTTTGCGAGTATTTCACGGAGAGTAGCTAATATTGGCTGAATGTTAGCGCACAAATCTTTTGCAACTATAGGATCTGTATCAGAATCTTTGTCAGAATCTTTGTCTGACTTCAAAGAATCTTTGTCTGATATCGTTTGAAATTTATTGTTTTTGATCAATTCATTCATCATCACGGCAAAAGCAACGATCGAAGGACGTTTCAACCATCGATGCGCGCCCAAAGACGAGCCTAACCCCATAAGTTCCCGCGACATAAAACGTAAATATCCGAACGGTTCGAACCCAATGAAACCGCACATCCATAAATCTGAAGAAATTTCACGATACTCGTCGATTATCTGTTTGAACTCTTCTTCAAATTTGAAATTATTAAGGGCATGATTCAAACATGGAAGCGCATTTTGAGACGCGCTGTTCAACGCGAATAATCGAACAACGTTTCTAAACGACTCAGAAATCCTAAACGACTCGTCGATCCTGACGTTCTGGAAATTTTGCCAAAGCTTCTCAAGAAACGATCTCTTCAATTTGCTGTTGTTCCTATTTTTGGAAATCTTTTCTTGGTATCTAACACTATTATTATCGATGAGAAGAGGCTTCATAAATGTTTCATAACGTTTTAAGAAATATTGAACGTCGTCCAATAGTTGTGTCGCCCATTTTTCTTGCTTTTGAATGCAATTAAGCTCTTTTTCATTTTCTTGCTTCTGAATGCAATTAAGCTCTTTTTCATTTTCTTGCTTTTGAATGAAAATAAGCTCTTTTTCAATAAATTTTAGAACGGCATAGGCTTTACGCGGTTCTTTATGGACGTTATTTAACGACCCAACAAAAGATTTGAGATAGTCCCAAACTTCTTGGTTAACTTTGCGCTTTGGGGCTAAGAAGCCATTAACTGTCGCGGAAACGCTTAATATGAAATTACCCGAAACTTTTTTGTTGTCATTACCGTTCGAAGCCAAGAAGTTTTTAACCGTCTTTAAAACGCTTGGAAGTAGATCGCTCGAAACTTTTTCGTTAACCAAGACGTCATTAACCGTCTTTAAAACGCTTATTTTGAAATTATCCGAAACTTCTTTGTTAACCAAGACGTCATTAACCGTCTTTATAACGCTTAGCTCCATAAGAAAAGAACAGAGAAAATAACATCTACGATAGTCTCGGAAAAACATATCGTTTTCGTTTCTCATTCTCTCTAGTTCTTCTTCCCTTTTTTCTAGTTCTTCATAACTTTTTACTCTACTGAACAAACGTAGTAATCTCTCTCTTACGGCTGTTTCGTCTTTGTTGTAAGTAGTATTGTCTTGTTTAATCCAACTAGTCCAACTATACTTTTCGTCGCACCTAAGCGAACTGAACCATTCAAGAACTTCTTTACGTTCATTGTTTGGTTTTATGCCGTCGTTCAAAGAATCAAATATTGATTCTTGCGCTAAATTATAGAGAGAATCCAACCATTCGCCAAGATTACTAATGAATTTTTCAATCAAGGAAACCTGCGGTTCGTCAAGTTCCATTCGAGTACTTGGATCAATCTCAGAAGACCGAAAAAATTGATCGAGTAGTTGCCGAGATAAAAGCTTCGTAAAGTCTTTCAAGCGAAGCTCGGAACAAATGTTCTTCGACAAAAAAAGGACTTTATAAACGTCTTCGCACGCGGGGGCGAAAAATTTATAAAAAGTTTCCTGAACAATGTCAAAAGCTTTCGACCACGCCGAATCACAAGAATAGAAGCTTCCTTGAAAACGAGGTAGAGAATAGTGTAACAAACGGTCGGCAAATCGTTCGCTTAACATAACTATAACGTACCTGAAAAGTAGGTCGTTCCGTTTTGAGCGACCATACATACGCCATCCATGAGAGATTTCATGGATCAACATAGGGAGCGCCGTTTCAATACTTACCATAAAACGAGCGCTGGGGATATCGTAGAATTCAATATAATCATACTCTCGCCGTTGATTCTTCTCTTCGCTTTCTTTTTTCACACAAGACAACTCCATTCGAGAACAACGTGAATTTCGATCATTAACCGCGAAGAGAGGAAGGAACGATTTTTGAGTAGCCTCACTGTCGCTCCCATTATTTTTTAGCGATGATTTCGACTTTTCTACCGACAAATTGTACAAATATTCTTCGTAACTTATAATAAACCTTTCAATTCTTCCTCGGAACAACAGATTCAACGAAGGCGCTTGAAAGGAGTGTACTGTAGCGGCAGTCACAAATTTATTAAAATCGGTTAAATATCCGACAAGTCGAGAAATTACGCCAATAACGTATTGAGTCGAATCGCTCGCGTCTTGTTTAGTATTGTCGTTAATATCGTTAGAACATTGTTCTTTAGTCGAACAATCCAACCTGTCTAATATCGTTTTCTCTATGAAGCGAAGACAGAGAAATACTCGAACAAAAAATTCTAATCCGTTATAATGCGAATAAAATCCATATGACGAATCGCTGTAGTTCTTGCAAATCTCCCCTATTTGCCGAATCAGATTTCTATATATATCCTGAGACCGAAGCGTCTGAAATTTGAACTGTTTACCTGCCAAATCAGAAATCTTATTATGGACGACTCTAGACAATCTATACGTAAATTGTCTTGTTTTTAGCACATATTTTTCGGAATTACAATCTGGAGATTCCGACAGTTTCTTCCTGTCGTTCGCCGCAGGGAATACGAATCCCTCGCTAGTAATAGATATTCGTCGTTTTGTTAACAAACTATATATTGTTTCAACAACAGTTTTGAGACCTTTGGGGGACGCGCCGGTCGCGCTGTGTTGACAGACTGATCGATCAGTCGTTTTGTGGGTGTTTTGGCGCTTGTATGAAGACAGATATTGTTTAAATACTTCCTCAAAATGTTCGTCGTTGGAATTGAGTTCGCGCAATCTAGCGACTATTGAGACGGGACTTAACTTTTCAACTTTGTCGCTTTCAACTTTGTCGCTTTCGAAAGGACGATCGGCAAATTTATAATACGATATGGCAGGGTATAACAACACGTATTCTTCCAAAGATAACAGAATGGAAAAATCATCCGCGCCGAACATATTAAATTTTCTGTTAATTTGGGAAAAATTAAGTTGTTCTAATTCGGCAACCGTATCTACTACGTCGCTTCCATTATGTTCAATATGTATTTTGAGATTAACTTCCGTAGTTACAGGATTCTTATGATCTTTTGCGCAAGCCTTAAGAATACTATATAAAACGCCGTCTTTACCGAAAAATTCATCTTCGTTTTTCCCTAATTTTTCAAAGGGCAAGAACGGAAATCCGATCGTCGTTTGCGCGAGCCAGAGATATTTTTTTTTCATCTTATCTTGACGCAAAACGTACTTCCATAAATCAATACCCAAACCTAAAGAGCAGGTACGAAGAACAACACAATATTCGTATTGCGAAGTCGAACGAAAAACATCGAACATAGGCTCTTCGCTAGTATTCCAATTCCAACGGGCTATTTTTGAATTCTCGTTTTTATCAACTTTGACGTTTTGAATAGCGTCTTTAATAGTCGTAAGAATCACCTGTATGTCGTCGTCGGTCTCTTTCCAATACTCCTCCTGTTCAATCCAATTGGCACGCTCCGACGCAGGATTAGATTCATTGTAAGTTTCTCGCAAAAAATCCTTAGACACGCCCATCATAAACAGGAAAGGCGTCTTCAAAGAGGTTGCGTCGAGCTGAAATTGTGGAAACAGATCATCCACAGTCGATCTGTTCTTTTCGTCTCCAGATTTAATCTTGTCGTTTTTCGCCAAAATAACCGGCTGAAAATCTAATAAAGGACGCGTGTTAGCATTATCTTTCCAAGACGGATAACTCGTTCCAACGAGTACTCGTTGTCCCTCTTCGAGCGTAGCAGAACCGTCTCTTATGGCGTTTGTGAAAAAGTTCCTGCTACAACACGAAAGTTTATTATGATAAGAGTCAAACAAATGGAAATCGGCAACGGATTTTCTTGGATTTTTAGCTTCGCCGTTTCCTGATTCGTTTTGTTCCTTTTCTATAGAATCGCCGTAACTTGTTAATCTACAATTGACTTTTTCTAAAATAAGGAGATTGGCATGAAAAGGGAATTCATAGTTTTGCTTATTCTGCTTATCTTGGTTATTGGGCGACATTGGTAACTCGCATTGCGATTCAAAAGTCTGTTGGAAATATATCAAGGAAAGGAAATGGCGCAGAAACTTCTTGCGTTTTGGAAAAGTTTACGCGAAATTTAGATTCTCTTCACAAATAAAAAGGCGTTGTCTTACTATCTAATACGTTTGGAAAAGGGCGTCTTCAATAGGACGCGACATAACGTTGGCAAGTCTTTATCATTCGTCTATTTACGTCAAAACGTCGTTTCTTTAGCGATTCAGAACAAAACAAAATTCTCGCGCGCCGCAATTTCAAGAATCGCACGCTCGGTAAACGTCGAAAGGCAAAACATAACTAGAAAACTGCGCGCGCCCTATTCAAACGCTGGAAAGCCGCCTGAACTCTCGTCCCATAAAATCTGATCAAAAGGAGCCAAGGGACGCCGTTCAACGGTCAATTCGCGCGCCAACGCAATTCCCCAATAATTTGCCTGTGTTTCTTAAGTGTTCTATTTTCCCATATCAAGCATAAAAAAAGCTGACGCTCTTGTACGCACAAACGTCAGCCGACAAAAACAAGCAATACGCCGAAGGACGAACATTCAAAGCTCGCTCTGGGGGTCTTAATTGTTTTTTACTTCCCGTTTCTCTCGAAGACTAGAAGAACTTCCATCGTTGGAACCGTAACCGCAAACCTTAGCCAATTTCATCATAAAGTTCTCTGCCTTCGTAAGACGCTCTTGATTTAGCCCAAGAGAGCGGTCGATGAAGCGATAGTCCTCTAAATCGTAAACCCAACCTTGGAAGTTATCGTCAAAGTCCAAAGGAACATTACGCTCTACCGCTCCTGAGCATATCATACTGTTTACCTCTATTTTTCCTATATCTAACGTCTCATACGAAGACCCTGCGCAACTAAGGTTTTGCTTCTCAGAAAAACTCAGTTGCAAACATCGCATAAAACAACAATTATATTTATAGTGTGTTCAAAAATCTGCGCAGTTTACGAAAAACTGCGCCCTCACGTGCGTAATCCCTAAATTTTAGCATATTTTTAAAGAAAATCAAGGGAGTGTAGTATGTTTTTATGAAAAAAGAAGAGAAATTCTGAAAAAAAAGACCTTTTTCCCTAAAAATTTTTGAAAGCAAGGCAAAACGTTAACAATCAAGCAAAATAATTGGTCTTTTAAAACGAGGATTCTTTGTTAGGTTTAACAACAAACAATAACCCCGCCCGCAAACTTTACTGTAGCGCTCGCTTAACGCCGTTGCGTCAAGCCTTCGTGAAAGTCCAACGACTCATAACTTGTCGTGTTTGTCGCCGCAAAATTGAGGGACGTGAGATAAATTTCAACTTCGAACGTTTACCGTCAAATTAAGCGACGTTTTTTGTTATTGAGTCCTTCTTTGTAGTCTGACGATCTTTTGCTTTTTTTCCGCGTCCTTTTGGGCGCGACGGTTGAAACAAAATCAAAAAAAAGGTATATTATTAATCATAGCGGACGTTCCTAGCGCGTCGAAACGCGCGAAGGACGAGTTTGTTATTTTAGCGCGGGGGAAAG
The DNA here is from genome assembly GCA_045641205.1 of Thermoguttaceae bacterium. Classification (GTDB taxonomy): domain Bacteria; phylum Planctomycetota; class Planctomycetia; order Pirellulales; family Thermoguttaceae; genus RUG369. The sequence continues at coordinate 2,514 of JAZUGM010000272.1, read as the reverse complement.
GCATATAATGAGCGTGCAAAACGGTGAAAACGAATCGACGGGAAAACGTTCTTTAGTCGCGGGTAACGCGGTCGACGCCGACGTATGGGACGTCGCGGTCGTCGGAGGCGGACCGGCGGGGTTGGCGGCGGCGATCGCAAGCTATGATTCCGGCGCGCGTCGCGTGTTGGTCGTCGAACGAGACAAAGAACTTGGCGGCGTGCTGAATCAATGCGTCCACAACGGGTTCGGCTTGCGTCGCTTTAACGAAGAACTCACCGGTCCCGAATACGCCGGGCGATTTATCGACGAACTCGACAAACGCCCGATTACCGTCGCGCTTGAAGCGACCGCGCTCGACGTCGGGGAATCCAAGGACGCCGACGCGCCTCTCGTCGTGAAAATCGTTTCGCCGACGCTCGGTTATCGCGCGATTCGCGCCAAGTCGGTAATTCTTTCGACCGGGTGCCGCGAGCGCACGCGCGGCGCGATCGGAACGCCGGGCGATCGTCCTAGCGGCGTTTTCACGGCGGGCGCCGCTCAGCGCTACGTCAATCGCGAAGGCTTGCAAATCGGCAAACGCGTCGTTATTCTCGGGTCAGGCGACATTGGACTCATTATGGCGCGTCGTCTGACGCTCGAAGGCGCGAAAGTTCTCGCCGTCGTCGAGTTAATGCCCTATTCCAACGGCTTGACGCGCAATCTTGTTCAATGCTTGCAAGATTTTGATATTCCGTTGTATCTCGGTCATACAGTAACGCGCGTCGTTGGAAAAACTCGACTCGAAAAAATCGTCGTCGCGAAAGTCGACGAAAAACGCGCGCCGATTCCCGGCACGGAACTTGAATTCGAATGCGACGCGTTGTTGCTGTCCGTCGGATTGATTCCCGAAAACGAAGTCGCTCGCGGCGTCGGAGTCGAAATCGACCGACGCACGAACGGACCGATCGTCGCGCAGAACCGCGAGACGACGACGCCGGGCGTTTTTTCCTGCGGGAACGCGTTGCACGTTCACGACTTGGTCGATTTTGTCTCCGAAGAGGCGGAAGAAGCCGGTCGAGCCGCCGCCGCGCGCGCGTTGGGCAAGATGCAAACGCCCAAGCGCGTTCTCAAAGTAAACAACGGCGCGCGCGTTAACTACGTCGTGCCTCAACGCGTCGATCTTGACGAATTGCCCGAAAAGCCGCTGTTCTTTTTGCGCGTTGCTAACGTATTTCAAAACAAGCGTTTAGTCGTGCGTTACGGAGACGGGCAAGGCGTCGTTCTCAAAGAAATCAAGCGATCGCGCGTCGCGCCCGCCGAAATGGAACGCGTCCCGATCGATCGCGCGATTTTGGAAAAACTCGACGTCGGCGAAATGACGATTTCGTTGGAAGACTAGACTTGCGTCGACTACGGAGAAGAAAGAAAGGAACGGTCGCGATGAAATTGTTTCGTTTAAAACGCTCGAAGGAAGCGAAACGTCGCGCGCAAGTAAGAGCGTTTGTCGAATTTCTCAAGCGCGCTAAGATTACCTTGTGTCACGATCGTTTTTTCCGAAGTATTTTCGGGCGGAAGGAATCGGAAGTTTTTTTAGTTCCCTTTATTAACGCCGTTCAAGCGTCGGCAAACGAACCGGCAGTCGTTTCCGTTACGATTCGGAATCCCTTTCAGCCGTCTTTGTTTTGGGAGCAAAAAGAATCTGTGCTGGACGTGCTTGCGGAAGACGAGTCGGGGCGTTTGTTCGATATCGAAATGCAAGTCTGCAATCATATTAATTTTCGCGAGCGCGTCTTGCATTATTTGGCGTCCGTTTATTCGAGACAGGCGAAAGTCGGCAAGAATTACGAGGCGTTGCGTCCCGTCGTCGGAATTATTCTGATCGATTTCGACGTCTGGCCGAAAGATATACGAACAATGCTGGAAAAACAGGGAAAGCGCGACGCCGGAGTCAATTTTGACACGTTTAAAATGACTTCCGTAAACAACGGGTTAATTTTTAGCGAACACATTGTAATTCACTTTATACGCATTCCTAAAAAGGGCGAAGACGCCTCGGGATATTTTCGCGATCCGAAGTTGGCAAATTGGTTCAAAGCCTTTCGGTCGGAGAACCCGATAGACGATCCAGAAATGGACGAAGCGGAAAAAACGACGCCCGGTCTGAAAGAAATGAGGAAAATGATGATTTCGTTCTTATCGTCAAGTCATGGAAAAAACTATCTTACGGGGTTGCGTCGCGAGAGTTCATGGGGGGATTTGAGATTTAATCAAGGTTGGGAACAAGGTTGGGAGAAGGGAGAAACTAAAGGCGCTTACGACAGTCTCGTGAACATTTTGCAAAGTCTCTTTGACGAAGCTCCTTCGAAAATTGACCCCGTTCTCAAAGAAAAAGACCTGTCGGAACTTAGACGACTCCAAGGAATCGCTTGCAAATGCGCTTCTTATGAAGAGTTCGTTAATTTGGCGAAACCAGGAGAGACTCTACAACAGTAATCGTTCACGGAAATCCGTTGCAATTTATCACGGCGGTTGGGTTGAAACGAGGAAAATGAT
>JAZUGM010000271.1:0-2027 GCA_045641205.1 Thermoguttaceae bacterium | reverse complement strand
ACATAGAATTGACGCCCAAGAGAACCGTGCCCGACGACGAACTCTTTGAAGAAGCGACAAAACTGCGCGAAGAAGCTCATAATAATTCGCAAATTAAATACGGATCGAACGCCGCGTCTGGACGCTGATTCAATACGTTTGGGGTCAAATTTTACGCGTTTTCTACTCAAAAAGACGCCTTCTTTGAAAAAAAAATTGTCGGCGCCCCTTGCGTTAGAAAAAAATCTTTGTAAAATTTTACCCAAACCTTGAACAACTAGGAGCGTGCGGAGCGCGTCCCTCGTTGCTCGACCTTTTATTAGGTCGAAGGTCGTTCTTTCGACGGCCGTTCAAGACGACAATTCGCCAAAACGGTTTGTCCGTTTCCTTTCGCGCAAACAGTTGCGTTTCGTTTGTACGTTTTGCGCCGCTTGTGTGGTTTATATTGAGATTTGTTTCTCTTTGCGTTTTTGTCGTATTCGTTTCTTGTTTGGGGGCTCGTTCTTTATTGGAACGCCGTCAAGCGTTGAGAAACGAAATAGTTTTCCGCAAAAAAAGCGTCCTTGCGACAAATCGTCCTTGCGACGATACGAAGTTACGTAGGGCGCAAAGTCAGGTAGTTTGAATAGATTTAATGTGAAAAGGTTGCCGCGATGGAAAGAAAAATGACATTAACGCACAAAACGTTTATGGCCAAACCCGGCGAAGTCGAACAAAAATGGTACGTCGTCGACGCCGCCGATAAAATCGTCGGTCGTCTCGCCAGCGATATTGCGATGATTCTGATGGGCAAACACCGCCCAACGTACACGCCTCACTGCGACACGGGCGATTACGTGATCGTCACGAACGTCGATAAAGTCGTCTTCACCGGCAATAAATGGGAAGGCAAACGCTACACTTGGACGACTGGTTACACTCGCCTTCGAAGCGAATCGGCCGGCGAACGTCTTGCGCGTCGTCCCGAACTGATCCTTCGCGAAGCCGTTCGTCGTATGCTTCCGAAAAACAAGCTTGCCGTCAAAATGTTGAACAAGCTCAAGTTGTACACTTCCGACCAACAACACCCGCATCAAGCGCAAAAGCCGGAAGTTCTCGAACTGGGTCTCAAGAAGTAATTAGCGAACAAGACTTGTTTTTTCGACGATAAAGGAATATAAAAATGATGATTAAACGCGGCAACTACGTTATCGAAGGCAACGGCAAGAACGATAAATTGGGAACTGGTCGTCGTAAGACCGCGATCGCGCGCGTTCGTATTCGTCCGGGTCAAGGGCGCATCAGCGTCAACGATCGCGAATTCGAAGAATTCTTCCGTTCGCTTCAACTCCGTAATTCCGTCCTCGCGCCCCTTGTCGCGACGGAAAAACGCGAATCCGTCGACGTCGTGATCACCGTTTGCGGCGGCGGAACGACCGGTCAAGCCGACGCTTGCAAGCTCGGTATTGCGCGCGCGCTTAAGGAATACGATCCCGAATGCGAGCCCGTCCTCCGCGAAAAGAGCTTGCTTACCCGCGACGCTCGCGAGGTCGAACGTAAAAAGTACGGTCTCCGTAAAGCCCGTCGTGGAACCCAATTCTCGAAACGTTAATATTGTTTGGAGAAGACGGAGGGCGCTTGCCGCTTGATTCGAGCGCGATTGGAGCCCTCTTGCGCGTATGACAAAAAAACTCGTCTTCGTTGGAAGGCGAGTTTTTTTTGTATTCGTTATGGTAAGCCGCCGCATATAACGCGGCGGTTCGGTAAGGTTGACGTAGGGTAGTTAATACGCCGTTTTATCGAACGAACGCGGAATTTAAACGGGTTCGGAATAGAACGCGGGTTGTTTATTATGGTTAACCGCCGCATTATATGCGGCGGCTTACCGTCGACGGCGCCGCCTTCCTGTCGTTTTTACGAAACTTGCCCTTCGTTGTTGAGAATGGAGTCGGTGTAGCAGATCGGGACGCCGTACGCTTCCGTCGGCATAGAGATCGTGTTTCCTTTCAAGGTCGACCCGCGCACGGTCAAGGTCAACATACGCGACGCGCCAAGGAGAACGCCCGCTT
>JAZUGM010000270.1:0-4344 GCA_045641205.1 Thermoguttaceae bacterium | reverse complement strand
CTTTGGCGACCGCAAGTAATTCCTCCGTTGGTAATTTAGAAAACGTCGGCAATTTGACTAGCGCCGCAAGCGGACAAAGAGTCGCGTCGACGTCCGCGCCGAAAGTTAATTCCGCGAACGTCGCGAGTCGACAGAATTCTTCGAACGTCGCTAATTCGCAAAGGTCAAGTTCCGGCGTCGTTTCAGTCGCGTCGACGCCCGCGCTAGAAGTTAATCCCGCGAACGTCGCGCAAGCGCCGACGAATACGGTCGCGAACAATTCGAGCGCCTATGCGACGGGGCGGACGGCGCCGAGTTACGCGGGCGTTCCTTACGGGGTTATAAGCAACGCGAACGCGTCTCAGACGGGAACCGTTTATAACGGCGGAGTCGCGTCGCAAACGGGGATCGTTTATAACGGCGGCGTCGCTTCGCAAACGGGAGCTGTTTATAACGGAAGCGTCGGAACAAACGGCGCCGCGCAAAACGCGCAAGCCGCTTATAGAACTTACGTTACCAAGGAAGGCGACAACTTGTTGACGATCGCGGAGAACGAATTGGGAAGTCTTTCGCGTTGGGCGGAGATCAAGCGATTGAACAACTTTACGTCCGGCGCCAAATATTTTGAAGCAGGGACGACGATTAAATTGCCCGTCGCCAATTCGCAATATTGATCGGACGACGTATTTCGTTTTGTTTTTTCACGGACGTTTGGAGCGAACGTTCAGAGAAGTAGAGTAATTAAAGTTCGTTTGTTACGTTGAAGACAAACGAACTTTTTACTTTTTGTTTGCCGAGAGTTTGTCGTGTTTTGTCGAATCGTTTTTTTTCAGACGAAGTCCGTTTTTTTCGAATATGCTTTTACGGTTGACGGCGCTTTCGAAAAAGAATAATATTTTCGCGCCCCCCGCTTGCTAAGATTAGAAAAAATGGAAAATGAAGGAAGACGGAGCGGCGGTTTAACTTTGTTGTTAAGCCCTTTGGCAGATTGATGGATGAATAAAAACGTTTTCGTCGTGTTTTGAAGAGCGACTTCTGCGTTTCGCGCAGGTCGTTCTTGGACGTGAAGCGTTTTTTGGCGACGCCGTTGGAACGACGCGTCGTTAAGTCGAGTAGTAGAGCGCGCAGTTGTAATGAGACTTAAAGTAATTCGAATGGATCTTCCGCTCAAACACGTAATGACCGTTTTTCGCGGGACTATCAGCGTTATTAGAACGGTTGTCGTCGAGTTGGAACAGGACGGTTTGAGAGGATATGGGGAAGCCTACGAGGATCAACACTGGGGCGTTACTATAGAGAATATGGTTCGCGCGTTGGAATCTTGTCGTGAAAAGACCTTGCGACATGCTTTGGCGGATCCTTGCGCGTTCAGTCGCTTGATCGCGCCTATGGTTCAAGACCTTCCGGCGGCTGCGGCGGCGATCGAAATGGCGGCGTGCGACTTATGGGGAAAGATGCGCAATATTCAATTATGGCGCGTCTGGGGATACGACGTTAAGCGGACTCCTATTTCAAGTTATACGCTTGGTTTGGATTCGTTGTATCGTATTATCGAAAAATTTGAAGAGCAGCCGGACTGGCCGTTGTATCGAGTGAAGTTAGGTTCGCACGAAGATATGACGATTTTGAGGGAATTGCGTAAACGAACCAACGCGCCCTTCCGTTTGGACATTAACGGTTGCTGGACGTTGCAACAAACCCTCGATTACCTCGACGAACTCAAAACGCTTAATATCGAGCTTATTGAACAGCCGTTGCATCCTGACGATTGGGACGGTATGGCGAAATTGAAGGAAGCGTGTCCTTTTCCGTTGATCGCCGACGAAAGTTGTCGTTGCGAGGCGGATTTGGAGAAGTGCGTCAAATATTTTGACGGCGTGAACTTGAAGCCCGTGAAATTTGGCGGAATGTATCCGACGCGACGCGCTCTAGAGAAGGCGCGCGCGTTAGGGTTTAAGACGATGATCGGCAACACGATCGAGTCTTCGATCGGAGCAAGCGCGACGTCGCAGTTTGCGCCAAGGCTCGATTATACCTATTTGGACGGTCCGCTCTTGATTGATAAGAAGATAGGTTCCGGCGTACGTCTGGATCGCGGTCGTATCGTGATGTCGGGCGAAAACGGCACGGGCGTGTCTTTAGGAACGCGTTAAAGAAAAATATCGCGTCTTGTTTGTTAGTTCGTCTTTAATAGTTCGTCAGACGATTTGGCTATTGCGCCGAATCGTCTTTTTTGTTTATAATAACGCGGGAATCGGCGTTTACTTTCGACGTTGATTTTAACGATTTAAGCGTCTTACGGCGCGTGCTTTTGGAACAGCGAACGGTGCGGTATTATGCGACTTGCTCTTCAAGCGACTTTTGACGATCTCGACGGAACGACCGACGAATCTCGCAGACGACGCGCGCGTTGCGAACGCGAGTTGGAACAGAACAGACGGAGCGGCGCGTTTTATCGAAAATTGCGTTCCGTCGTCGACGATCCAAACGTTAAAGCGCCGGAAGTGTTTGCGCGGGAATCCTTTCCCGATCCGAACGTCGTCGCGGAATATCTCGATTATCGATCCGAAAGCGAAGAAGTCGCCGCAGAATACGAACGCGTCTGTTGGGATTCGCCGGAAGCGTTGGCGGAAGTCGGCGATTGCTACGACATACTTGTCAACGATTTGCCCAAACCGATCGTCGCGCCTAAAAATTGCCGTCGGAGGCTCTATTACGTGGCGTGGGAAGACGCCGCGCAACCTAATGGAAACGAGGCTGCGGCGCGCGATTTGAAACAAGACGCGCCTATGACCGACGAATCGCCGTTAGATGCGTCGAACGCCGATTTTGAGAACGAGAAAACGCCAAAGTCTTCCGTTAAAAAAGAGGAGAAACGCAAGAGTAAGAAAGCGATCAAAAGCGCGACGGAGCCGCCAAAATATGAAAGCGACGTTCAGCGGACGATGAGAAAGGAACGGAGTGTCAAGCGTCGTTTGCGCGGTTACGCCGTGAACGCGGTTACGTTGTTATGCGTCCTTTCTTTTGGCGTATGGGCGTTAAACAAAGCGCGAAACGAACGGCGTTCGGAAACTTTTCAGTTGGCGACGGAACAAACGAACGAAACTAATCTTCAAGAAAATACCGTTCCTAACGTCGCCGATTCGACCATAGCCAAACCGACCGTCGCGCGTTCGAATTACTTCGACGAACAGGGGCGTTCAGGCGCGGACTTCGAACGAAACGAATTTCCGCGCGTCGCCGACTTGAGGGGCGAGAACGACGCCGAACTTGACGCGGACGCGCGTTCCGAATCGACGCCGATTTGGAACGAGAGGACGGAGGCGTTGGGCGAATCGAACAACGACTTTCTGGCGATCACGCACGTCGACGAAACGCCGACGGACGCGTCGATTCCCGGCGTTTCCGTTACGTCGGGTTTTGCGGATTACGATTCTAATTTAGGTTCGTCTTCCGACGTTTCCGAAACGACCGACCCGCAACTTTCCAAACGAAAGCAAGAACGCGCGGGGTTGCATCGGGGACTGAACGGAACGCGAGGGAGAAGCGTGGAAATTCCGCCGCAAAACAACGACGTCTTCGCGCCGTCGCAACGTTATTAACGCCGTCCCATTAAAGCGCGTTATTCTTCGTTTTCTTCTTTCGCTCGCAACGCTTCTTCCGCCGCGAGCGTTATTTCTTGCTCGATTTCGTCCGCAACTTGCCGAACGAAGGCGCCTTGTTTCTCGTTCAGACCGACGGAATAAATCGACTTGTAATTGACGTAAGTTTTTTTCTTCTCGTCGTCGATTTCGCGGATATAATCCCAGTCAAGTTCACATAAATCAAAGTAACGAGCTTCAACGACCCTTTGAACGGCGTTGAAAACAAGCGGAATCCAAGTTCCGTCCTGAATGAGAACTTGGAAGGCTTCAGGCGCTAACGATCGATAGAAAGCCGGATTTTTTACGATAAGTACTTCTGTTTTTGCCATTGCGCGCAACTTAGAAATAAACTCTATTATTATGGAAGACGCGAGAATCCGACGAGTCTTACGCGTTAGATTCCTGATTTTTCAGTTGTTGAAAACGCGCTTTCAGGTATTCGCGACACTCGGTAAAAAATTCTTGATTTCGAGGATATTGATAGTCTATGTAGCTCCAAGGCAAGGCTTGCCAGTGTTTTTGCGTATACATTAAGGTCGTTTCGGCAAAGATTCCGTCGCGCAGGTATATTCGATGCGCGTGGTCTTTCGTCGACGCCAAGATTAATTTGCCCAACTCGATATAACCGGGGTCAAGATTCAACGGACGAGGCGTCGCGGCTCTTCCCGACGCAAAGAGTTTTTGTCCAATTTCTTCTTCCCAAAGTCGGATCGTAGCCATG
>JAZUGM010000269.1:0-16409 GCA_045641205.1 Thermoguttaceae bacterium | reverse complement strand
CGTCATCTTGTCGCGCAAAGAAGCGTCTTCTTGCGCGCTTGCGTTTGGGGCGTCGTTCTCTTGCATCGTCTGCCTCGCGTTGAAATGAAACGAATTTCCCTAAGTATACTACAAACGACGGCGAGCTTCCAGTCCCTTCGGAAAAAAACGTTCGTTTGTTGGAAATTCTTTTTGAGACGCGCGGGGAATCGGCTGGTTTTCGGAACACGCGGTAAGCCGCCGCATTTAACGCGCCGGTTGGAATTACCGCAAAACCGACGACTTCAGAACAAAGTAGCCGAATGTTACAATCCAAATTCACGCTTTTCCTTCGGCGTTTTAATCTGAAAGTACAAATATTAGGACGGTCGCCTTGTTCCAACCTAACCGCCGAATTTCATTCGGCGGCTTACCGTGAACGCTTACAAATTACGGTTCTTGCGTTGAAATTTTCAACAAAACTTTCCCGTTTGACGCGCGAAAAGGACGCTCGACGATTCTGAATTCAGTTTCAAGATTCAACGCGCCGAAGTCAAAGGCTTTTCGCAGAGCTTCGACGTCGCATTTGCTCCCGGTTCTAGGCGTCGTCCACAAAATAATCTTTCCGGGTTCGCGTTGTTCGACTTGCACGGACTGCGCAAGCGCCCAAGTCGACTCGCGGCACGAAAGATTCAGGTGCGTAATGGAAAATCTTTCGCCGTTTTTGTCGACGATATAATCGCCGATTCGTCCGTCGGAAATTTCAAAGGCGCCAAGAATCCCGTCTTCCTCGCGAACGACTTTCACGCCGTCGTTTGTTTTGTATCGAATTAGCGGGGACGCGAAATTCCAATACGCGGTTCCGACGAGCGATGTGAAGCCCGAATCGTCGGTCGTCGTCTCGCAATATCCGTAAGACTGAAAGGGCTCGTATAGGTAAGGCTTCGTCTTTTCCCAAGCTAAAATCGCGCGTTCGGCGTGTCCGTACCAAGAGACGGTCGGCTTGTCCGTGACGCGCTCGATCGTCTTACGATAATTCGGAAGGGGAAATTCGGAGGCCAAAAAGGAGCCGCGCAAGTTCTCGCGCAAAAAATCGACGACTTCGGGCGCGCTCTTTTCGCAATAGGACAAAAATTCGGAGATCGCGCTCGGATAACCGCGAAAATACCTCGCGCGACGCTTGCGCGCCGGAATCTTCAAAAAGGCGTCGACCAGCGTTTCGCGCGGATAATGAATATTCAAAACGAGCGTGTGGCGCATGCCGTCGTAGTAGACGGGCGCGCGCGTCTCGTCCAAAGCGACGCCCAAGAGCAAATCGCTTTGCTTATAACCGAGCGTTCCCCATATCGCGTGCATATGCGCCCATTCGTTTCCGACTTGTCGAGCGTCGGAATAGAATTTGAAGGGCTCGCCGGTGGAACCGCCCGTATACGTTACGGAACGACCGGCGACTTTATACGAACGCGATTCGACGCCGAAACCGCGTAAAACGTCTTTGGAAACGGTCGGAATTTTGGCAATATCGTCGAACGAACGCAATTCCGCCGGGCTGTATCCGGCTTCGGCGTAGTAACGTCGGTAAAAGGGGACGTTGGCGTAGGCGTGGTCGACAATTCGCTTTATATGCGCGAAAATATAATCGCGTTTTTCCTCCGTCGACGCTTGTTCGTCGAATCGTCGTCTTCTCGACGCGGCGTCGACGTACTGACTCGCAAAACCTGGACGCGCCGAATAAGGAACGCGCGCGATCGCTTCTCCAACAAATCGCGGCGCGGTTCCAAGTCGCTTTTTCAAATAATTAAGAAACGACGTTTTCCTACCCTCTCTTTCTCGGTCGACGTTTTATTTCCGCCAAAATATTCGGCGTGTTTTGAAAGTCGCGCCTACGACGCCTTTCTTTTACGCTCAAAGTTTTCGCGCGTCGCATTGTAAATACCTTCAAGAATCGCGTAATTTGCTTCCGGCGTGAAGTCGCGCTCGTATGTTTTCCGCGCGTTGCGCCCTAATTCTTGCGCCAAACCGGGCTCGTTTTGCAATTTTTTAACCGCTTCGACAAACGCCGCGCGATCATTCGGAGCGAATAACAAGCCCGCGCGAGCGCCGCCGATAACGTCCTCGCGCCCGCCAATGTTCGTCGCGATCGAAGGAACGCCCAGCGCCGCCGCCTCCATAAGGGTCAACGCCAAGGGCGCCGCTTCGTACCAAACGGAAGGAAAAGCTAAAAACATAGCGTTTTCAAGTAGCGCCAACGTCTCTTCGCGGGTTTTGGCGCCAAGGAAACTAACGGAACTAGGCGCGTCTTTACGCAAACTCTCGGCTTCCGGACCGTCTCCTACGACGATCAAAGGAATATCCAAATCGCGCCACGCGTCGATTAAAAAACGAACGCCCTTCTCCGACGCCAACCGACCAATGAAAATCGCGCTTTTTTTTGCGGCGGAACCTTCCGCGCCGTTGGCGTTTGAACCTTGAAACATCGGGTCTTTTCGCGGATCGAAGATAAAATTCGGCTTGACGAAAATCTTTTCTCGAGGGAGCCCTCCAAGCGCAAATTTTTCTTTAGCAAATTGCGACAACGCGATAAACCCGTCGACGTCGCGCAACACGCGCGGACGAGTCTGACAATAAAAGAGATATTGTAAAAATCTCGCGGACGTCTTTGACGCGCAATCTTTTCGCCACAATTCTCTAATCGGATTGCGAGTCAAACATTCCTCGCACAAGACCGAGCCGCGTCGCAACTGTCCTCCGGGGCAAATTAGGCGGAAATTGTGCAACGTCAAAACGGACGGGGCGCCGTAGTCTTGCGCCGCTTGGAAAATCGCGGGCGTAAGCGCGTATTTGTAATTATGCACGTGGACGACGTCGGGTCGAAAACGACGAAAAAGCGCCGTCGCTTCCGCGTAGACTTCCTTTGAAAATCCCGTTCGCAAAGGAAAAGTCAGCTTTCGTAACGTCGGAAGTTTCAATATTTCCGCGTTCGTGTGTTCCAACGTCTCGACCTCGTGCCCGAAACGTCGCAACAAATCGACCTCTTGACGAAAAACGTTCGCCTCGCCTCCAATTGCGAATTCTCCATAATGATTATGCGCGACGACTACCTTCAAAACGTCCTCCTAAAAAATCCAATACGCTCGATTAGTCGGCGTTCAAACTCAAATAACACCAAAACGGCGAGTTACCGCGCGGGTCTTTCTTGCGTTTCCGTTTGACCGACGTTCTGCGGAAACATTTTGTTAATTTCGCCAAGATCGCCAAATAGGGAGTCGATTTCATTAAGCCAGCTTAACGTTGCTCCGTCGATTTCCGGATCGTTTGCGTCGTTTTTTTCAGCGAATTTGTCGACAATCTCGTTTTTATTTAGACGGCTCGGATTCTCCGCGTCTTCCCCTTCCGATTCGACGTTCGCAACTTCCGTTTCATCGCCGCGATTTGAATCGCTCGCGTCGTCGTTCTTGGTTTCGACTTCCGCCGGTTCTATTTCGCAACTAAGACTTGAATCGTCCGCGATTTCCGTTTCATAACCGCGACTTGAATCGTCCGTATCGAATTCGATTTCCGCCGGTTCTATTTCGTCGTTTTCATCGTCGTCATACTCTAAAGACTCTTGCGTTAGTTCTTCGTCGAATTGCGGATCATACGAATCAAACAGTTCTTCTTCTAAGGGAAGTTCCGAAACGGAATCTAATCTCGGAACGCCTTCTAACGCCGGAATCTCTCGAACTTGATTTCTATAATAGTAAGATATAAAGAGAAACATTAATACGGCGTAAGTTCCTTGAAACACGCCAGTTACAAGACTCATCACAACAAAAGCGACGGTCGTCGCTCGACAACAAAATCGTTCCAAGGAATTATCGGCAATCCTTCCGCTAAAAGAAAAAAATCTACTGATGATCCCTATATAAAAGGCAAGACCGACTAATCCGTAGGAAGTCGCGAAATCCAAGAGGTCGCTGTGCGTGCCGATACGTATCCCAAAAACGTTGTTCATCAGATTTTTAGTTTTATGGTATCCGCGACCTATGAACAACGCTTCCGGCGATTTGGGATCCCATATGTTGTTCACCGCCGTGTTAAGAATTTCAACGCGCCCACTTCCCTCGTCGCGTTCAATTTGTCTCCAACGATCTAGAAATATATCTCCTTTCGTACTCGCTAAAAAAGCGACGGCGACGACGATCGCAAAAAACACGCCCGAGAGCAGTTTCACGCGATTCTTACGAATCAACCAACTAATTCCCCAAAGGACGGCAACCGCCAAACCTAACTGACCGGCTCTGTTGAAACTAAACAAAATTACGGAAAAACTTAAAAGAAGAGCCAATAAAAAGGGAACGCGCCGCTTTTGACTTCTAATAAACCAATACAGAGAGAGAATAATTTCCAACAAGACAAAGGACACGACCATCTTGCCGGAAACATACTTCGAACCGGCGCTGGCGTTAATATCGCTATAAATCGACCCTCCGCCTAAACCAAACGCATAACAGACGATCGCGACGCAACACTGAACGATCGCTCCTAACCAGAAGCAACGAACGATCGTTTTGATCTGCTTTGGCGAAAAGAAGTCGATTTCCAACGCGAGCGCAAAGATAAACCACAATATAAAGCGGAGCGCGTAAGTAATTTCAACTGTTCGTTCGTCAAAGGCGCGAAAAAGAGACATATATAGGGCGACGATCACAAAATAGACGCTCGCCCAGAACCAAAAATTAAAAATCCGCGACAAGCGCCGAACTTTCCAAAAGAAAAGCAAGGCGATTACCGTCGCGCCCTGAAAGGCTTGCAACGCCAACGAACCCACGCCTTCAGAATCTTGGTTCAACAGCAACAACGCGCCGATCGGATAGCAAACGGCATAAAAACACAAAAAAGCAAAAGCCAAGCCTTTCAGCGTCGTTCCGTTGAAATACATTGCAAGCCTAACAACAAAATAAAATAAAAAGTCTTTAAATAAGCGGACGGCGACTCAAACGTTATTCCGCGAGGGGCGTCCATAGTCTGCGCAATTCTTCCGTCGCCGCTTGCGTCGAAAAGCGCTTGGACAATTCCAAGGACGCGCTTTCTCCTCCGCGTTCTTGCGGGATCAGTTCCAACGCGTCGACTATCGCGCGCGCGTATTCGTTGGGATCGCGCGAACGAACGATTCTGCCGTTCACGCCGTCGACGATCATATCTTTTGCTCCGCTGACTTCGGTCGACACGCAAACCTTGCCGCACGCGAGCGCTTCGGTCGTGGCGACGGACCAGCCTTCGTAACAAGACGCGACAAGATACAAATCGGACGCGACAAGCCGCGATCTCACTTTGTCGGGGGGTAAAAAGCCTTCAAAACGGACGTTTTCGTTCAATCCGCGCGCTTCGACTTCGTCGGCGATCGCAGAACGATCTTCGCCGTCGCCGACAAAAGTCAAAAGAATATTCGGAAATCTTTCGCGCAGGATCGCAAGCGCCTCTAAAGCTAGTTTCCAACCTTTGACCCAACAGAGTCGACCGACGATCGTCATACGCGGATAACGTCCGTTCCACCCAAGTCGATTCGACTCTAATTCTCGGTCGCCCGGATAGTACGCTTCTGGATCAAAACGCGTCGGAAATTGCACAAGCGGGTATTTTCCCAAAAGTTTACGATTCTCTTCTTCAAAAGTCGCAATACGTTCCGAATCCGCCGACGCAAGGAGCAAGTCGGGCTGAAGTCCCGCTAAATTCGTGATCATACGGCGGTGAAACCAGCTCGCCAAAAAACGTAAGCGCGCGTAACGAGAAACGCCTACGGGATTATTGAGACCGGCAAAACGATAGCAAAAAGACGACCATTCGTATTTTCGCAAGACTCCTAAAACTTCCGGCGAATCGCAAAACAAATTTCGCGTTGAGATTTTGCAAATCTCGGGCAGGAATTTCGCAACGAGGCGTCGAAAAACGATCCGACGCGGAATCAACGGCTTGCGACTTTTATTTTTCGGAGCGTAAGAACCGACGTTGAAACGCCAAATAGGCTCGCCGCGCCACTCTCCTTCGAACCAACGACCGACGGGAAAATCGCCTATTTCCGCCGGTGAAACGATCGCAAATTTCGAGCCGAAGGCGTTCAACATCTGCTTTGCAAAGGCTGTTTGACCTCCCCGCGGATTATTCCACGGGTCGCCAGGACAAATATAAACGGCTTTGGGATTCTGCATTTGAACACAACCTACCGATCGTTTAGGAAACGTCTCCGTCGCAACCAACGACGCGCCGACGACCTTTATTATAAACAAAAAACGCCTTCTTAACAAGCTCGTTTAGGTTCGGCGACTTTTTGAACGTAACGACGAACAAAAGATCAAAATAGAAAAACGATCAAAATACGAGTCAAAGAAACGGCAAGCGCGCTCGAACCCCCAAGTCTCGTCAAACGACGCAAAAGAACGTTTGACGAAACCTAAGAAACTCTTTCCGAAGTCTCGCTCGTCGGGCTTAGTCTTGAATAAGAAAAACGATCAATCTTCTAGGACCGTGAACGCCAAGAACCAGCTTTTTCTCAATGTCGGCGGTTCGACTCGGACCGGTGATAATCGCGACTTCGCCGCGTTGAGTCTCGTTGCGCATTTTCACTTCGATTTCGTTCCAAGCGTGCGGAAGATGTTCTCGAAGTTGGCTCGCTTTCGCGACTACAAAACAAGCCGGAGAAAGATAACAAAGGAAGCGTTCAAAAGCGGACGAAGCCTCGACCACGCAAGACCCCGTGTCGGTCAACAGAACGAGCGGCGAAATCAAACTTGCGGTCATCGTTTGGAAAACCTTCGGATCGGCGTCGGGATTCTTCGGTTCTTCCAGCGCTTTCCACCCCTCGCCCGCCGCCTTGAGCGCCTCGTATCCGACGGAACGCGCGATCGGCGATTCGTAAACGCCAAGCTCGCGCGAGGCGTCGGGCGCGTCCTTGACAAGCTCGTTCAGCAGACGCGCGATCTCCTTTGCGGCGTCTTTCTCGTTGGAACAGAAAACAATCTCGCCGGCGACCGACTTTAAATTTTCCGCAAATTGAGGCTGAAGTTCTTCCTTCGTCGCGCCTTTGAAGTCCCAAATCGGGGGCAGTTCGGGCGCCGTCAATTTGGACTTGTCGACGTCGGCAAGCGCTTTCTTAATCGTATTGAGAATTAAAGATCGACTATCCACAACTAAATCCTTGCGTCTAAAACCTACGCGTTTTACGCGACGACTCACACAAAAACACCGGCGTCAAACGAAACGCCTTCTTTGAATTTTACAACGTTCTTAACTTTTTAAAAGCGGGCGCCGTCAAAAGCGTTCCGATTCTCCGTAACAAAGTCGACAAACTCGCCGTTTGCTCCGCAAATTGTTCCTTACGTTTTTTTTTCAAAATTAACAAAAAAAAACTTGCCAACGTCCTTTCGAGCGTGTATAGTTAAAAGCGCTGGATCGGCTTCCAGCCGACGACGTTTTACGTCGTATGATTTAATTGTCGACGAGTCGACGTCTTGAAATTTGACAAGCGCGCTCCTTCGCGCTCAAACGAGCGACGACGAACGGATTTTCCGACGCGATTTTCGACAAACAAACGACCTTCCCTTGTTTTTTTTATTTTATTTTTACGTATTTACGTAGGAGACGCGTAATATGCAACGTCGAGATTTTTTAGCGACGACAACCGCTCTTGGTTTGGCGTCTTTGGTTCCGACGGTCGACGGAGCTGAATCCGGAGCTGAATCCGCCGCCGAGTCCGATTCCAAACAACGTTATATTCTGCTTGAAATTTTCTTCACGCAATCGACCGCTAAACGAAACGCGCTCGTCGCAAAGTTTGACGAAAAATTAATCCCCCTGCGCAATCAAATCGGTTTTGACAAAGTCGGCGTTTTTACCGTCAATCAAGACCTGATGAAAGGCGAAGGAGGATACCGCGCCGATCTGTATGATTCTGCGGTCTTTGTCGCGCAAGAGTGCGATTCTGTCGATCTTTTGCTTGAATATCAAGAACGTAGCGCCGCCGTCGGTTCTTACTTCAATTTGGAAGACGATCTCGATTTCGTCGACGAAGAAGTCATCGCGCTCAAAGCCGTTTCGGGTCAGCCTTGTCTTGAAGTTCCCTACGACAATCCCGAACGTGTTATTCAACTTCGAACTTATAATTCCCCCAATTACGACCGCAACGCCGCCAAGATCAGTATGTTCAACAACGGCGAATTGGAACTTTTCCGTAACTCGGGTATGCTTCCCGTCTTTATGGGCGGCGCGCTCTTTGGCAGCTGGGCGCCGAACTTGACCTATATGCTTAGTTTCCCGAACGACGAAGCAAGACGCGAAGGTTGGAAGAAATTCGTGACCTCGCCCGAATGGGAAAAATTGAGTTCCGATCCGACTTACGCGCGTACCGCGACGAGAATCCGTAATCTCTTCTTGAAGCCGTCTCCAAAATCGCAAATTTGATCGAGTCGGCGCAACGAAAAAAGGCGAAGAAACTTTAAGGCGCGACAAACTTGAATCGTAACGACGAGTCGAGACGTCGAAACGACTTTCGGCTCGTCGAAGATACGTTTGAAAAAATTGTCGTTTTATGATCGCTTAATAATTTTGAATTAAAACGAGCGTTGCAATGGCGTCGGATTCCGATCAGAAAGAAAAGGAACTTTCAGGCGAAATGGCGCACGACGACTTCGTCTATATCATCTGGACGAACGTTCTTTTTGCCAAATTGTTCATAGCGCGCTTTATGGCGCCGGAGATCGCGTGTGAAATCGATTTGGATTCGTTGGAACTCGCGTCGTCTCGTCACGTCGACGAAAAGGGGCGTAATTCGATAGGAGACGTTTTTTATAAATTCCGTTTTAAATCGGGAAAACGCGGCGTTCTAGGCGTTCTAATGGAACATAAGTCGGGCTACGCGCATTTTGTAGCGATTCAAATTCTCCGTTATGAAGTCGACGCGCTCGAGTATATGGCGAACAACGCGGATAAATTCGTCGATGAGAACGGACTTTTGCCGATTCCCTATTCTATTCTTCTTTGTCAAAAACGCCATCCACAACTTGAAGAAATTACTTCCCGATTACAAGGCGTCGAGTATGGACCAAGAACAAGATTTCAAGAGGTCAACTTTAACGACGTCGATCTTGATTCGTTGTCTGACGAGCCCTTCCTACAAATCGCGATAGGGTTGTCCCAATTTGCAGGCTACTCCGAAAAATTAAAGGACGAACGCCAGAACGAACTTGACAAACTTTTTCAAGCGTTGTTGCATTACGACGCGGCAAAAAAAGGAAGTCGACGCGAAGTCTGGGAGCTTATTTTTAAAGTATCGTGCAATTACCTTTCGTATTTGATGCGCGATCACGATTTCAAAGTTGGACGATTTGTATTCAATTTGATCGACAAAGACAAGGAATGCGATATGGATTACGCGTTATATCCTGAAATTTTTGCGGATATGTTTCCAAGAGAACTCCAACCTTATCGCGAGCAAATAGCCGTCGCGAATGCAAAAGTGAGCGAAGCTACGGCAAAAGTGAGCGAAGCTACGGCAAGAGCGAGTGAAGCCGCGGCAAGAGCGGACAAATCAGATCGTCTTTTATGCGAATCGATACGCAAATGCGTTCGTACCACTATCAAAGCGCGTCGCTGGTTTGATGAAACGCCGCAGAGTCTAGCAGACGATTTGGAACGCATAACGTCGTATGAAAATTTGAACGACGCGTTAACGGCGGCGGAAAACGCAGAGAATTACGTCGATTTTCTTAAAACCTTTGAAAGATTATTGGCAAATTCAAAATAGAACGGTCAGTTTCGTCTTTATTCCATATTAAGGAAATACGATATGGATTACGCGTTATATCCTGAAATTTTCGCGGATATGTTTCCAAGGGAACTCCACCTTATCGCGAGCAAATAGCCGCCGCAAAGGCAAGAGAGGCGGAAGCAAAGGTAAGAGCGGCGGAAACTAACGAAAGAGCAGACAATTTGGATCGTCTTTTATACGAATCAATGCGCGTATGTATCCTCTTGACAATCAAAGTGCGTCGCTGGTTTGAGGAAACGCCGCAGAATCTGGTAGACGATTTGGAACGCGTAACGTCGTATGAAAATTTGAACGTCGTTTTAACGACCGCCGAAAGTTCGGAGAATTACGAACTTTTTCTTAAAGCGCTCGAAAGCGTCAAAGAATGAAACTTTTACTTCCTGTGAAAGGAACGGAAAAAAATCGCGTTAAACGCGCGTGTTGACGTCAAACTTTTATTCGGATTTTATTGATCATAGAAATTTCGACCGTATAAGTCGAAGCTCCGCTATTATTTATGAAAGGCAACGTTATGGATATGAAACGTCGTAGTTTTTTACGCAAATCGCTCGTCGGCTTAGGCGGAGTTTCCGTTGTTGCGGAAATGAACGACGCCTTCGCGACGCCTAGTACCGTTTGGGAAAAATATCCTTTTTCGACCGATCCCGTCGGGCGCGTCAAGTTGACGCCGCAAATCGAGACGTCGCGAATAGGACTCGGTACCGGTATGGCGGGCTACAATCATTCCAGCTCGTTGACGCGTATGGATCGCGCCAAATCGGAAAAAATCATCAGGCATTGCTACGATTCCGGCGTTCGATTCTACGACTGCGCCGATTTGTACGGCTCTCACGAACTTATCGCGGAAACGCTCAAAGACAAGCCGCGAGACAGCTTTACGCTTTCGTCTAAAGTTTGGCCGCATAAAGGCGGAATTATCGGCGACGAAAGACCTTCGTGCGAAGTCGTCGTCAAGCGATTCTTGAAAGAATTGAAGACCGACTATCTCGATCTCGTTCAAATTCACTGTATGTCGAACGGGAAATGGGAAGACGAATACAAACGTTATATCGACGAATTGGAAAAATGCAAGGAAGCCGGTCTTATTCGCGGACACGGCGTCTCCTGCCATACGATCGACGCGATTCGCGTCGCCGCTAAAAGTTCCTACGTCGACGCGTTCCACCTCCCCTTGAATACGAAGGGCGCGCGTATGGGCGGAACGTTCGACGAAACGGTCGAAGCCGGTCGCGAAGCGCAAAAGAACGGCAAGGGTATTATTTGTATGAAGCTGATCGGCGAAGGAACGATTCGCGATTACGAAGAACGTAAAGCGTCGATCGACAAAGTCGTTCGCTCTGGAATTGTCGACGTGTACATCGTCGGTTTCGAAGAATGTTCGCAAGTCGACGAACTCATCGACAATATCGGCTCTTCGTTGAAAGCGATCGAAGCCGAACGAAAGGCGTGATTTTTCCGCGAGGCTCCAACCCCGTTAGGAACGTTTTACGTCGGCGAAGCAACGACGCGGCGTAAGGCGTTCCCCGTAAATTTTCGTCGCAAACGTTGTTCCTTAACAAAAGGTTTTCTCGTTATGGATCGTCGCTCCTTTATTAAAACAGTCTTTCTTGCTTCGTTAGCCGCGCGAGAAGCAAATTTCAATTTTCTATTTGCCGACGACGAAGTCCCGCTCGATTCAAATATCGTCGCGATTTTTTCCGACACGCATTTACACGGACCGGAAACGGTTCAACACGTCGTGCGCTTCAATAAATGCGTCGCAAAAGTCTTGGCAATGAATCCGCGCCCGGCAAATCTGCTGATTTACGGCGACGTCGCGTATTTGGAAGGCAAAATCGAAGAATACGAGCTTTTCAAAAAGCTGATTAAGCCGATCGAAAACGCCGGAATCAAGTGGGAAATCGCGATGGGCAACCACGACCGAATCGCGAATTATCGTCAAGTCTTTCCCGAACGATTCGAAAAGAAGGCGAACGTCGAAGGGCGTCTTGTCAACGTCGTGAAAACGCCGAACGCCGACTTTATTTTGCTCGATTCCTATATGAAAGGACAAGTTCGCGGCGAAATCGAACCCGCGCAAAGGGCGTGGCTCGTCGAAGAATTGAAAAAATACGCTGACAAGCCCGTCTTTGTCGGCTGTCATCATCCCATTCACGAAACGGAATTGACCGACGTTCTCAAAGCGTGCCCGAAATTCGCCGCTTACCTTCACGGACACGATCATTATTACCGAACGTCGGTTAAAGAAGACGTCCAAATTATGTGCTTCCCTTCCGTCGGTCATTGGGGCGATCTTGGCTTCGTTACCGCCTACGTTTCTGAGAAAGAAGCGTGTTTCGTACCCGATATCGACGAATATCAATGGGCGCAATGGGGTTACGTCAAGGAGCCGGAAAAGGACGTCGAAGCCTATTTGAAGGCGTTAAACGACGCCGCGCTGACCGTCAAATTTGATTGACTCCGCGTTTTTCGAAGGTAATTATTGGTTTTACAAAGGTTTGTTTTTATGAATCGTCGTTCTTTTCTCAAGGCGGTCGCGTTGGCGGCGTTCGCTTCGCGCGAGTTTGATTTCAATTTATTGTCGGCGGACGAAACCGTCGCGCTCGACCCGAATATCGTCGCGGTCTTTTCCGACGTCCACTTGTACGCGCCGGAAACGGTTCAGCAAGTCGTCAGATTCAAAATGTGCGTCGCAAAGGTCTTGGCGATGAATCCGCGCCCGGCGAATCTGTTAATTTACGGCGACGTTGCCTACGACGCCGGTAAAGTTGAAAATTACGAACTCTTTAAAAAGTTGATCAAGCCGATCGAAGACGTCGGGATCAAGTGGGAAGTCGCAATGGGCAATCACGATCGACTTGCCGATTATCGTCAAGTCTTTCCCGAACGATTCGAGAAGAAAGCAAACGTCGAAGGACGCTACGTCAACGTCGTCGAAACGCCGCGCGCGGACTTTATTATGCTCGATTCCTACTTGAAAGACCAAGTTCGCGGAGAAATCAGTCCCGAGCAACAAGAATGGCTTGTCGAGGAATTGAAAAAATATGCGTCAAAGCCCGTCTTTGTCGGCTGTCACCATCCGCTCTACGAAACGAAGATTCAAGACGTCCTCAAAGCCTGTCCGAGCTTTGTCGCCTATCTTCACGGACATAGCCATTACTATCGAACGCCGATCTTTGAAGACGTCCAAACGCTCTGCTTTCCGTCCGTCGGTCATTGGGGCGACATGGGCTTTACGACGATCGGTCTTTCGGAAAAAGAGGCGTTTTTTGCGCCCGATATCGACGCTTATCTGTGGTCGAAATACGGTAGAATCAAGGAGCCGGAAAAGGACGTCGACGCCTATATGAAGGCGCTTAATGAACATACGTTGACTTTGAACTTCCCTAATGCGTAAACGTACTGTAATTTAATTATTCGAAGTATCTTGAATTTCAAATTTAGAGAAAGCTATAATGACTAACAACAATCGTTTTAATCGTCGTTCTTTTCTTGGTTCCGTCGCAGGTTTAAGCGGAGTCGCGGCGCTTTCTAGCGTTCCGACGTTGGCCGACGAGCCCGCAACGGAAGAGAACAAGCCGGATTCCGTCTACGATTCTTACCCGCTCCTTCAGAACGTCTCCGAATCGAGCGCGTCGGTCTCTTGGGCGATTAATCGTCCGGCGACCGGCTGGGTCGAATGGGGAACCACGCCCGCGCTCGGCAAAATTGCGCGCAATTCGGAATTTGGGCTGAATCCTTACGAATCGGAGTTCCTTTCCGCGCGAATTAACGGTCTGGCGCCGAATACGACCTACTATTATCGCGTCGCGACTTGCGCCTTCAATTATAAGACCGCTTACGACAAAACGGCTTCCGATCCAGAGTATACCGACGTCTATTCCTTCACGACGACGGGGGCGAACGCCGAAAAAGCCTCGCTCTATATGATGAACGACACGCACAACACGATCCCGACGATTCAAGCGCATATCAAGCGCGCCGACGAACTCAAGACGGATTTCATTTTCTGGGACGGCGACTTGAGTTCCGATTATATGAACGCGCAACGCGTCAAGGACGCCATCGCCAATCCGAACGGCGCGCCTTACGCCGCTCAACGTCCGTTGGTCTTCGTACCGGGCAATCACGACCGACGCGGACAATGGGTTCGCAATCTTGACAAATGCCTGACGACGTGGCGCCAAGAAGACGCGGAATTTGACGGACTTGGCTACAACGCCGCGTTCCGTCAAGGTCCCCTCGCGATGATCACGTTGGACACCGGCGAAGACAAGCCCGACTGGCACCCCGCGTGGTCCGGCATGGCCAATTTCGAGCCCTATCGCGAACGACAGGCGGCGTGGCTTGCGCGCGCGTTGGCGCGTCCTGAAATTCAGTCCGCGCCTTATATCGTCGCGTTTTGCCATATTCCGCTCGTCGACCCGAATCCGAAGGCGAATCCGGGCAATCTTCTCGAGAAATTCGCCGATTATCAATGGTCCTGCGCTCAAATGTGGGGTCCGCTATTCTCGAAATTTGGCGTTCAACTCTTAATTGCCGCGCATCAACACGCGTTTAGTTACGCGGAGCCGACGTCGGAACGACCTTGGGCTCAAATTGTCGGCGGCGGTCCCGAAATGAAGAGAGCGACTTCGATTTATCTGGAAGCGACTCAAGACGAAATGAAATTGACTTGCGAAAAGTTGGAAGATCAGTCCGCGCTTGGATCGTGGACGTTCAAGCCGCGCGTCTAATTCGTCGCGTCGTTTCCTATGCCTTGTAAACGAGCGAACGGCGTTCCGAAAGCCGCGCCGTTCGCTCTTCTTTTATTGAATAAAACGCTAATGAAATCCTTATCTGATCGTTCTTTACCCTCAAAACCGCGCGCAAGTTATCGTCGCCGTTCCTTTTTGGCTCGTTCGTTCTTAACAGGGCTTGGAGTCTCTCTCGCGACAAACGCCAAGGCCGACGGGATCGAAGAAAAAATCTCGGACGCGACGCCGTCGAACCCTCGGGAACTTCTCTACCCGACGCCCGAACCGTCGAAAAATACTTTTACAAAGGCGTCGGGCTCTTTTGCCGCCTCCTTTCCTATGCTTCAAAACGTCGGGGAAAACAGCGCGACGGTCGTTTGGGCGCTTAACGTTCCTTCAACCGGCTGGGTCGAATGGGGCTTGACTCCGGCGCTAGGCAAAGTCGCGCGCAACTCGGAATTCGGACTGAATCCGTTCGAAGAGAATTTCATTTCGGCAAGAATCGAGGGACTGGCGCCCAATACGACTTATTATTATCGAACGGCGACTTGCGCGTTTTCGTACCGAACCGCATACGACAAAACGATCGCGAATCCGCAATATAGCGACGTTTATTCGTTCAAAACGACCGGCGCGAACGCGGAAAAAGTTTCTTTTGCCGTGATGAACGACACGCATAATCAAATCGAGACGTTGCGCGCGCTCTTTAATCGATTCGACGAACTTAATCCCGACTTGATCGTATGGAACGGCGACGTCTGTCATCGTTATATTTCGCCGCTAATCGCCAAAACGGCGATCGCGAATCCTTGCGACGTCCCTTACGCGTCTTCGCGTCCTTTGCTTTTCGTTTGCGGCAATCACGAAAAACGCGGACCTTACGCGCATTTGCTCAAAGAATGTTTCACGCCTTGGCGTCAAAAAGACCCGCGATTTCGCTCGTTAGGTTGGAACGCCGCCTTTCGTCTCGGCTCCCTTGCGATCGTTTCCTTCGACACGGGCGAGGCTAGCGGCGACGACTTCAAAGTAGGACAAGGAATTACCGACTTTGACGCTTATTGGCGATTGCAAGCGGAATGGCTTGAAGAAACTCTCAAGCGTCCCGAAATCGCGTCCGCGCCTTTCCTGTTGGCGTTTTGTCATATCCCGTTGGCAAACGAAGCGCCCAAACCGAACGCCAAGCCGACCAAACCGCTCGAGTGGGTCGCCTATCACCCGTTGTGCGCAAAACATATCGGACCGATTCTTGATCGAAACGGCGTTTCGGTAGTAATTTCCGCGCACTTGCATCAATTCGGATTCACGCCCGCCTCGAAAGAACGACCTTGGGCGCAACTTCGAGGAGGCGGTCCTAAGTTAGACAAGGCGACTTGCATACGCGCCGAAGCGACGAGAGAACGTTTGACGATCACGGTCGAGAAACTAGAAAATCGTTCCGTGTTGGGAACGTGGGATTTCAAGCCGCGAGGGAATTGAAAGACTATTAAACCGAGGCAAGCGTTCACGGAAAACCGCGTGTCAACGATACGCGGGCGTGGAAGCCGCCGGTTGTATGCCGGCGGAAAAGCGCGGCGCCGCTACGGTTCTAGTAATCGTTCACGAAAAGTATTCCCGAAAATTCGACGGTTGAACTTAATGAAGGCGTCCCTCGGGGATTCGTTTTTCGCGGAAGCGAAAAACGCGCGAAAGCCGCCTGCATTGCAGGCGGATGGGCGGAATTTTACGAGACTCTCGACAAACGAGTTCATTAAGCGCCTAATCCGTCCCGTATGTAGATTCCAGAAGCGCTGACCTTCGCAACTCATCCGCCCGCTATGCGGGCGGCTTTCGCGCGCCGCTTGCGCGTCGTTTATTCCAAACGGAACGCGCGTGAAAAATTTGTACGACTTTTCGCGACCGCATACAGTTTGAAT
>JAZUGM010000268.1:0-15450 GCA_045641205.1 Thermoguttaceae bacterium | reverse complement strand
GTTCAGAACTTGGGCGTTTTGTGGAAAATTAACGTCAACCGCCGCATTATATGCGGCGGCTTACCGTTTTTTCGGAAAATCAACGCCAACCGCCGCATTATATGCGGCGGCTTACCACAGACGTTTACGCGGTTATTCTTGCGCAAGGTTTCGCATTTTACGTAAAAACACGTCAAAAAAAGCGTCAACCTCTTGTAAAATCGGAAAAACGCGTAATAATATAACGTCGTAAATTTTAGGAACGTGTCGGACGCAGGTTGTTGGCGTCGCACCATTATTTAAAATTAAACGTCGAAAAGACAAGGCTTTCGGTAATGTCCGATTTACAAAATTGGCGCAACATTGGAATATCCGCCCACATCGATTCGGGCAAAACGACGTTGAGCGAACGAATCCTCTTCTACACCGGGAAAACGCATAAGCTGGGCGAAACGCACGACGGCGGCGCTACGATGGATCATATGGAACTCGAGCAAGAGCGAGGAATCACTATCACAAGCGCCGCGACTCGAGTTCAGTGGCGCGACACGACGATCAATCTTATCGACACGCCGGGTCACGTCGATTTCACCGTCGAAGTCGAGCGTAGTTTGCGCGTTTTAGACGGCGCCGTTCTCGTCCTTTGTTCGGTCGGCGGAGTTCAAGCGCAATCGTTGACGATCGATCGTCAGATGAAACGCTACGGCGTTCCGCGTCTTGCTTTCGTTAATAAAATGGATCGCGTGGGCGCGAATCCTCGCCGCGTCGTTCAGCAGTTGCACGACAAACTCGACTGCGACGCCGTATTGATGCAAATTCCGATCGGCGCCGAACAGGACTTCGAAGGCGTCGTCGATCTTATCGTCGGCAAAGCGATTTATTTTGACGGTCCCCAAGGCGAAATTTTGCGCTATGAAGACGTCCCCGAAGCGCTCGTCGCAGAATATAAAAAATCTCGTCAGGATATGCTCGAATCCCTTTCGATGTACAGCGACGAGTTAATGGAAATCCTACTTGAAGGCGAAGAGCCGCCCGAGGAACTTATTCACCGCGTCGTTAAAAACGCGACGTTGGCGAAGCAACTTACGCCCGTCTTCTTGGGTTCCGCCTATCGCAACAAGGGCGTTCAACCCCTTCTCGACGCCATTGGGCGTTATCTTCCCTCCCCGCTCGATCGCGAGGCTTACGCTTATCAAGCGAATCCCGAGACAAACGAAGAAGAAAAAATTCGTATGGTTCCCGATCCCGCGAAGCCGCTTGTCGCGATGGCGTTCAAAATTGTCGAAGACCCCTTTGGAACGCTTACCTTTATGCGAATTTACCAAGGGAAGATCGAAAAAGGCGGCTCGTATTACAACCAGCGCACGGGCAAAAAAGAACGTATTAGCCGAATCTTCCGTATGCACGCCGATCAGCGCGTCGAACTTGAATCCGGCGAGGCGGGCGATATTGTCGCCGTCATTGGGATCGATTGCTCCTCCGGAGAAACCTACTGCGACGCCCCGAACTTCTGCACGCTCGAGTCGATTTTTGTGCCCGAGCCGGTTATCCAAGTCGCGATTAAAGCCGTAGAAACGCGCGACGCCGACCGTTTGGCGAAAGCGCTCTATCGTTTCCGCAAAGAAGACCCGACGTTGACCGTTCGAACCGACCCCGAAAGCGGCGAAACTTTAATCGCGGGTATGGGCGAACTGCACTTGGACGTCTACGTCGAACGCATTAGACGCGAATACAAAGTCGAAGTCGAAACTTCCGCGCCAAAAGTGAATTACCGCGAAGCTCCGACGATTTCCATCGAATTCGACACGAAGCACAAGAAGCAATCGGGCGGTTCCGGACAATACGCGCACATCTGCGGCGTTATGTCGCCTATTCCCGAAGACGAAGCGTCGGGCGAGACTTTCGTCTTTGAAGAACACATTACCGGCGGCGTTATTCCGTCCAACTACTTGCCCGCGATCGAAAAAGGTTATCGTTCTTCCTTGGAAAAAGGGCCGATCGCCGGTTATCCCGTCGTCAATTTGAAGATCGACGTCAACGACGGTTCCTATCACGCCGTCGACTCCAGCGACTTGGCGTTCCGCATTTGCGCGCAAACCTCCTTGCGCGAGAATTTCCCGCGAATGAAGCCGACGATTCTCGAACCGATTATGAAAATTGAAATCGAATGTCCCGAGAATTTCCAAGGAAACGTCGTCGGCGACTTGTCGAGTCGACGCGGCATTATCTCCCAAACGGAAACGACCGGCGCAAATTGTCGCTTGATCGGCGAAGTGCCCCTTGCCGAAACGTTCGGATATTCGTCCAATTTGCGCAGTATGACTCAAGGTCAGGGCGTCTTTTCGATGGAATTTCTCAAATATAAGCGCGTTCCGTCGAATATCCAAGAAGAAATTGTGCGCGAACGCAACGAAAAAGCTAAAAAATAACGCTCGTTGATTATAGCGCGGCGGAAAAAGAGCGTTTTGACGCGCCCTAAACGTCCGCTTCGACTTGTTCGCGACCGAACGATTTTCGTTGTTTAATGAACGAACGTCGTTCGGTTTTTGTCGTTTCTTGCAATTCGCTTCCGACGCGTCGTTTTACCCAAGGAGACCGCCAAACTATGGAATCAAATCAAGAACGTTTAGACGAATCCGATCAGGAACTGCTCGCGAGGTTTAGTTCCGTTAGCAAAACGTTGATCGAACGACTCAAACGCCAAATCGTCGGTCAAGACGCCGTTTTAGAAGAAATACTCGCGGCGTTCTTTGCCGGCGGTCATCTCCTGCTTACCGGCGCGCCCGGCTTAGGCAAGACGCATATAGCGCGTTCGATCGCGGCGGCGCTCGAGCTGAAATTTAATCGCGTTCAATTCACGCCCGACTTGACGCCAAGCGACGTTTTGGGGTCCAACGTCTTGCAGGAATCTCCGACGACCGGCGAGCGTTCCTTCGAATTTATGCCCGGTCCGATTTTTACCAACGTTCTGCTTGCGGACGAACTCAATCGTACGCCGCCCAAAACTCAAGCCGCGTTGCTCGAAGCGATGCAAGAGCGTCAAGTAACCCTTTCGGGCAAGCGTTACGAACTCGAAGAGCCCTTTTTTGTCTTGGCGACGACGAATCCGATCGAATACGAGGGAACCTACGTTTTGCCCGAATCGCAACTCGATCGTTTCTTGTTTAGCGCCAAAATCGACTATCCGAAGGCGGCGGCGGAAACGGAAATGGTTCTTATGACGACCGGCGAGAGACGACCTCCTGAAAAACCGCTCCTTTCGTTGGAAGACGTCTTGCGCTTTCAAGCGCTTGTCAGACGCGTCCCTCTGCCCGTTCGAATCGCGGAACACGCCGCCGCGCTTGCGCGCAAAACGCGCCCGCAACTGAAAAGCTCGTCGGAATTGACTCAAAAGTACGTCGAACAGGGCGCCGGTCCCCGCGCGAGTCAAGCGATCGCGCTTGGCGCGAAATCGTTCGCCGCCGCCGCAGGTCGACCCGTCGTCTCGGTCGAAGACGTCGAACGCGCGGCGCCGTTGGCGTTGCGAAGTCGAATCGTCTTGAATTATCTCGCGCAAGGAGACGGAATCGACGTCGATTTGCTCGTTCGTAAGATTATTCGAGAAGTCGGCGCGGAACGCGAATAACGACGCTATTCGTTTTTGCTTTTTCACGTTTACCCTCAAGCTCAAGCCCGTTAAAGGATCGATATGTCTCTAAATGAAGCGCAACGCGCGGCCGTTGAAACTTTAACGGGACCTCTTCTCGTCTTAGCCGGCGCAGGCACGGGCAAGACTCGCGTCGTCACGTACCGCATCGCGCGGCTAATTCAAAGCGGAATCGAGCCGGATCGAATATTGGCCGTCACTTTTACGAACAAAGCGGCTCGCGAAATGTTGCAACGGGTCGTCGAACTGATCCCCATGCGTCGCGACAAAAAAAAGCCGGAAATCTCGACCTTTCATTCCCATTGCGTACGCGTCTTGCGTCGACAAATTCATTTGCTCGGCTTCCCTAATCAGTTCGCTATTTACGATCAGGGCGACCAAGAGTCCGTTGCGCGTCAAATACTCAAAGACGTGCGCATATCGTCCGGAGCCATAAGTCCCGCCGACTTTTTACGCCAAATTTCGACGTGGAAATCTGCGGGAATCAGACCGCCGCAAGCGCAAGAATCCGCGCAATTCGCAAAAGATTATTTATGTTCGCTAGCATACGCGCGTTATCAGGCGCGATTAAAAGACTTGGGCGCCGTCGATTTTGACGACATTCTACTACTGACGGAAGACGTCTTCGAACGTTTCCCCGAAGTGTTGCAAGAAGAAGCGGAGCGATTCGACCGTATTCTCGTCGACGAGTATCAAGACACGAATATGAGTCAATACCGTATTATTAGCGGCTTGGCGCGTTTTCACCGCAATTTGTGCGTCGTCGGCGACGACGACCAAGCGATCTACGGCTGGAGAGGCGCGGAAGTCAGACATATTCTAAACTTCAAACGCGACTGGTCGGAAGCGCGGACGATTCGACTCGAAGAGAATTATCGTTCGACGACGCAAATTCTAACTTGGGCTAATCGCCTTATCGATTTCAACACGATTCGGCACGCCAAAAAATTACGGTCGACGTCTCAAGGCGACTCGCCCCATATTATGCAATGCAAAGACGGCGAAGTCGAAGCAAAGCGCGTCGCCGCCTCGATTAAACAGCGTTTGGAAGATTCTAACCGTCGTTTCAACGATTTTGCGATTCTATTTCGAACGAACGAACAGCCGCGCGCCTTCGAAATGGAACTGCGCGCACTAAAAATTCCGTACAACGTCGTCGGAAGTCAGTCGTTCTTTGATCGAAAAGAAGTAAAAGACGTCGTTTCCTACTTGAAAGCGCTCGTCAGACCTCAAAACGACGTCGCGTTATTGCGAATCGTCAATACTCCGCCCCGACGCATCGGGTCGACGACGCTTGTAAAAATACGCGAGTTCGCTATACAAAACAAAAAGCCGGTCTGGGACGCGCTCCGACCGAATTCCGACGTGTTGAACAACCTCGATCCCAAAGCAAAAGAAGCGCTTGAGAATTTCTATCAGTTAATGACGACGCAGGCGCGACGGTTGCGCGCCGATTTTTCGGCAAAATCCGTCGAAGCGTTCCTAAAAGCCGTCGATTACGACGCCGAAATTGAACGACTTTACCCAAGCGAAGAGGAACGCGAAGAACGCAGAAAGTCCGTAAACGAAGTCGTCGAGGCGATCGACGCCTATTTGCGCGAAAATCCGGGCGCGACGTTGAGCGAGTTCCTAGACGACGCCGCGTTAGGCGGCTCCGAGTTCTCCTCCCAGCAAGATAAAAAAAAGGAGGCGAACGCCGTCTTACTGTCCACGTATCACGCCGCCAAGGGACTCGAATTCAAAGAAGTCTATATGGTCGGTATGGAAGAAGGAATTTTGCCGCACCAACGTTCGATCGAAGACCCGTCCGAACAAGGCGTCGAAGAAGAACGACGTCTTTGTTACGTGGGAATCACGCGCGCAAGATTCAGATTGACGCTTTCGTTAGCCCTGACGCGAATGAAAAGGGGCAAGGCGCGCCCTACCGTGCCCAGCCGATTCCTATACGAGGCGGCGGGGCTCTCGGACAACCCGAAATATTTGGCGATCAAGTCGGGCAAAATTTCCGCCGCAAAACGCAACGAAAAAACGTAGTTTATTCGTTTTCCTCTTGTGAAATTCAACTCGAATCGATAAAATCGAAAATCGGCGCAAACGACGCCGACGCTATTACGCCCGCGAAGGGCAAGTTCGAAAATCCACCGCAAACAGAAACGCAACGGCGACGACCTTGGGAGAAAAAAAGCAACAGTCCTGTCTTGGTTTTTTAACCGCGTTTGGCAATCCGCGCGACGGCGTCGTCGGCGGGTTCCTTGTCTTGAACGCCGCCGGACGCCCCCTCGAATTTCACTGCACAGCCCCCGTCAGACCAAATAGAGCGCAAGAGATTTTATACGGCGTCGCGCTCGAAGGGTTCATATGCGGAGAACAGATCGCGCCCGCGCTAGTCGCAAGAACGAAAGCGGAACTTGCGCTTGTGTTGACGAATTTGCCCGCGATGACCCCCGCTTGCGAACTGATCGACGCGCCCCTTGGACTCGTCTTTCAACACGCGAAAAACGCAAACGAACAGGACGACAAACGCTACGCCTTGTGGGAAAAAGGAGAAAAAAGCGAAAACTCGCCTCGCAACGAAAACGAAAAAAATAACGGCGATTCCTGCGACGAACCGCTCTTTTACGAATCGTTAGAGTCGGCGCCGACGACGCCCGGCGTCGACTACGACTACTGGCGCGAGACGATTAGAGGAAAAAATCGAATCGCGTTGCCCGTCGAGTTCCGATCGGAAACGCGCGGAAAAATCGAATTCGCCGAATTGGAACGCCGTCTCGACGTCTTTTTGAAATCGATCGACAGTATCGAACCCTTCGAACGCGTCAGGCTGGCGATCGAAGAGGCGCGCAAGTCTTGTTAATCGCGTCGACGTCGATTAAATCGATAAGGAAGCGACCGTTATGAACGAACAGACTCGCAACGACGACCCGAGCACGCGACGCAAAGCGTCGGAAACGCCGATTCAAATACGCTCGTGGAACCGTCGAATAGTCAAGCCGAAAACGTTGAGCGTGCTATGTCCCAAAACGTTGCTCGATTCCGAAGGGCGGCGTCTGGAAATAGAAACGCATTCGCTCCGTCTGAAGCCGAAACTCGCGCGCGCCTTCTCGCTTCCAGTCGACGCGTCAATCAAATCGCTCGCGTCTATTCGCAGTTTTTTCTTCTTTCCGCAGGAAGACCTCGTGACGCCCAAAAAAGCGAAGCCAACCGACGCGACGCGCGACGCCGAAGCTCAAGCGTCCGAAAATCAAAAGAGCGGCAAGCCTTCCCCCGCCCCGTCCGAATTCTTCGATTCGCCCGAAAATCCGACCCGAATTCGCGTTCCGCAAGACGTCGTTAAAATTGAAGACCGACTGGGCTACGTCTTACAACCGCCGATCGAAACGTGGCTGGGTCGAACGTCGCTCGAAACGCCCTTCGAACCCTTCAATTATCAAAAGCAAGGCGTCGCGTTCCTTTACAGTTCCCGTTGCGCGATTTTAGCCGACGAAATGGGACTTGGCAAGACGATGCAAGCGATCACGACGATTCGTTTGCTCTTTCGAAGCGGAGAATGTCGAAACGTCCTGCTCGTATGTCCTAAGCCGCTCGTATCCAACTGGACGCGCGAATTTGAACTCTGGGCGCCCGAAATCGACGTCAAAGTTGTCGAAGGCAAAAGCGACAGAAGAAAATGGCTCTGGCGCCTGCCCGACGTACCCGTGCGCATCGCAAATTACGAACTGCTCGCCCGCGATAGAGAATTTTTCGATCCGCTCGAAGGGGACAAGGTTCGTTTCGACTTGGTCGTTTTGGACGAATCGCAACGCATCAAAAATAGAGGAAACGTAACGTCGGAAGCCGCTTG
The DNA here is from genome assembly GCA_045641205.1 of Thermoguttaceae bacterium. Lineage (GTDB taxonomy): Bacteria > Planctomycetota > Planctomycetia > Pirellulales > Thermoguttaceae > RUG369. The sequence continues at coordinate 7,984 of JAZUGM010000268.1, read as the reverse complement.
CGCGATACCGCGTCGGCGCAGTTGGGCGCTTACCGGCACTCCCGTGGAAAATTCCGCCGAAGATTTGGTCGGCATTTTCGATTTTTTATCGCCCGGCTATCTTCAGTCGGGCTTGAAGCCGCTTCAAATCAGTCAACTCGTCGGCGATTACATTTTGAGACGCACAAAAGACAAGGTTCTCAAAGACCTGCCCCCGAAATTGATACGCGACGCGCATATCGAACTGACCGACGAACAGTACGAAACCTATCGTATGGCGCAAGAGGAAGGCGAAATCAGACTCAACGAAATGGGCGATTCCGTTACGTTGCAACATGCCTTTGAACTCATCTTGCGACTCAAGCAGATTTGCAACTACGATCCTGCGACGGGCGAAAGCGCCAAGCTCGAAAGACTCGTCGCCGACCTCGAAGAAATCGCCGCAAGCGGACAAAAAGCGATCGTCTTCAGCCAATGGGTGCAAACGATACGTTGGCTCGCGGACCGCCTTCAGCGTTTCGGTCCCCTTGAATATCACGGAAAGACGCCCTCGAAAGAACGCGACTCCGTGATCCAACGGTTCCGCGAAGACGATTCCAAACACGTCATACTGATGAGTTACGGCGCGGGCAGCGTCGGCTTGAACCTGCAATTCGCAAGTTACGTTTTCCTCTTCGACCGCTGGTGGAACCCCGCCGTCGAAGATCAAGCGATCAATCGCGCGCACAGAATCGGAGCGGCGGGGCCCGTCACCGTTTCAAGATTCGTCGCTTCCAATACGATCGAAGAGAAAATCGACCAAATCCTGACGGAAAAGCGTCTCCTTTCGGAAACGATTTTGTCGGGCGCCAAAGGACTCAACTATTCGTTAGGTTTGAATCAGGAAGACATTTTCGGCTTGTTCAACATTAAATCCGTTCGCTCGCCGAAAAAGTAGCGACTCAATATAAGGCGATCATTCACGAAAAAATCGAGCGATTCCAACGCGAGCCTTGTTCGAAAAATTACGTGAACGATTACGTCGTTTTTTTTCAAAGGCGCTGGAAATTCGATTCGGTTTGTCGTATACTTAAGAATAGTCGTTCGCGTATGCCGACAAGGCGTGATTTTTCGCGAATAGTCGTTAAATTTTTTACCCAATGGAGCGCGTAGAATTGGAACTAAACGTAATCGATTTTTCAGACGATATGATTTTTCGCGCCTTTTTGGGCGCGGAACGATTTGCCGATTCGCTTAGGGGGCTTTTAAACGCGATTCTTCGCGAAGCGCGGTTGCCTCAAATTAAGTCGTTGACGATAAAAAATCCGTACTTGTTTGAAAATTGGCAAAACGAAAAGCAACCGATACTTGATATTCGAGTCGTCGACGAAGAGGGGCGCGAGTACGACGTCGAGATGCAATGCCGCCGCGAGAAGAATTACGTCAGTCGCGCTGTTTTCTATACTTTTCGTATGCATTCCAGCCAACTTGAACAAGGGCAAGGCTACGGAAAGCTCAAGCGCACGATAGGAATTTCTTTGACGAAGTTTCCCATTGAGAGGACGCGCCCGGACGTATGGTTCGACGTATGGAAGTATCGTTCCGTCATTGGAACGGACTTGGGGTACGACGACGCGGTCAATATTTTTGTGCGCCTTCCTTCGAAACGCGGCGAAGAACCGATCGGCGTTAAAGACCCGGAACTGTTGAATTGGCTTAAATTTCTTGCGTTTTACCCGAATTTAACCGAGGAGGAGCTTGCGAGGATTCAAGAGTCGACTTCGGGCGTAAGCGAACTTTGTCGGGAGGCGGAAATGTTTCCAAGAACGAAAGAAGAACACGAGTTCTGGAGCGCGCGCGAAAGATATTGGCATGATCGAGCGTCCGTTCTAGAGGATTACGAGGAATACGAGGAACAGATTAACGCCTTGACGGCGGAAAATTCCTCTTTGACGGCGGAAATTTCCGCGCGATTAAATTCAGAACGCAAATCGATCGCAAGGATGTTGCAAATTCGTTTTGGCGCGCCCGTTGCGAATTTGACAGCCCGTCTGAACAAGATCGAATCTTCGGAAACGTTGGATAAACTTTTCGATTTGAGCGCCGCATGCGACGATTACGACGCTTTCCTGACGGAATTGGCAAATTACGTCGACTAACGACGAGCAAAGCGCGCCATTCCGCAGTCGAGTCGGACGTTTATTGATCGGCGCCGCTTGAATATCGACTTTCCGTGAACGCTTGCTAAAGAAAATACCGATGAAATTATTAGACCGATATATATTAGGAAAATTTCTGCGAATTTTCTTCTTGTGTTACGTCTCGCTTGTCGGAATTTTCGTCGTTTTCGACCTTACGTCGAATATGAATAATTTTTTGGCGACGAATACGCCCTCGCAACTCGTCGTGCAAATCGCCGCCTATTATTTTATGCACTCCTTCCAATTCGTCGACCTAATATTCCCGCTGTTGCTGGCGCTTGCGGCGCTAACGGTTCTTTCGTTGTTTATACGATACAACGAAACGATCGCAATGTTGGCGATCGGAATTTCGCCCGCTCGTATGGTTGCGCCTATCATATTCGGCGCCTTGGGTCTGTCGATTTTGTTTGCCCTTGTCCGTGAAGAGTATTTGCCAAATCGATTATTTGAACTCGCGAAGGAGCCGAAAGAATACGTCCAACGTTCCGACGTCGCGACGGTTTGTCGAACCTTTGACAATAAAACGCAAATCTCGCTCTATGGAGACGAGTTAATTGTTTCGCAAGGAACTTTGACGCGCCCGCGAATTTCGTTAGGGCGCAACCTTAACCGTTACGGCAAGAAAATCGTCGCCCAAAAAGGAACCTACTTGCCCGAAGACAAAAATCATCCCGAAGGATGGTTGCTCGAAGGCGTCGAATCGCCAAAAGAATTATTGACGAATCCTTCTCTACAAGACGAAGAACGCGGGCAAATCGTAATCTATTCCCCCTTCGATTCGAACTGGTTGCAGTCCAAAGAAATCTTTGTCGCGACGAACCTCAAGCCGATCAATTTGGCGTTGGGCGACAAATGGCTTCTTTACGCTTCAACGTCCGATATGCGCCGCGCGCTAAAAGACCCGACCTTCGCAAAAAACACCGCCGTGCTGGCGATTAGAGTTCATACGAGAGAAATGCGCCCTTTAAGCGACCTGTTGCCGCTGTTCCTAGCGCTTCCCTTTATGTTGACGCGAGGTTCGAAAAACGTCGTCGTCGCTCTTGGAATAGGACTAATCCTTGCGAGCGCTTTCATCGGCTCGCAATACGTCGCCGCATACGTCGGAAAAAAAGCGAACTTCGCCCCGATAGGAATATGGGCGCCCTTCTTTGTCTTCGTGCCCTTTGCTTGCGCTAAGTTTAGTTTGCTAATGCAAAAGGAATATTGAACTTCTTAATCGTTCATAGATCGCTTTCGGTGAACGATTACCTCTAAAGAGTTCTTGCTCTGTCAAAAAACAAGTCGACTGATTCTCACAACTTCCTACTACGATCTGTCTTTTCATTATATTCGTTATATTCGTCGTTTCTTAGGCGTAGAAAATCAAAATTTCTTCATACTATGTTCAAAACGTCTTGATTAATCTGAATATGAACATAGTATATACACAGTATGTTCATATCGCGAGCGCGGTAAAAAAATAACGAAACCAAACGAACGCTTGTTTTGTTATTTTGAACAATGCAAAATTGAAACGCCTCGAGTTGGCGAGCGCCAAAATAATGAAAAGCGTGAAGAAAAAATACTTCCAATTAGCGATTAAAAGAGCGTTCGACATAACCGCGAGCGTTTGCGGCTTGATCGTTTTGTCCCCGTTGTTGGCGCTTGTCGCGATTTTAATCAAGGCGACTTCCAAGGGCGAGATTGTTTTCAAACAAGACCGAATCGGAAAGAACGGCAAAGTATTCAAAATGTACAAGTTCCGTTCGATGGTCGTCGGCGCCGAACATACGGGCTCCGGCGTATATTCCGAAAAGGGCGATCCGCGCGTCACCGCCGTCGGAAGATTCATTCGAGCGACAAGCATCGACGAATTTCCGCAGTTTATCAACATCATCAAAGGCGATATGTCGATCGTCGGTCCAAGACCCGTTTTGACGTATCACCCTTGGAAATTTGAAGAGTACACGGAAGCGCAAAAACGGCGATTCGATATGCGTCCCGGCGTTACGGGCTGGTCGCAGACCCACGGACGAAAAAACGTCGAATGGCATAAGCGAATAGAAAACGACGTTTGGTATGTCGATCATTTTTCCTTTGTACTCGATCTTTATATCCTGATTATTACCGTCTTTAAAGTTGCGACGATGAAAGACAACGTAAGTAAAGGTAAAACGGCTAAATAACTCCTCAACAAGTCAGGTCAAGAAGAAAATGCGTCTCAAGTTGATGTATATTACGAATAATCCTTACGTCGCAACCGTTGCCGAACGCGCGGGCGTTGATCGGATTTTCGTCGATATGGAAGCAAACGGCAAGGCGGAACGACAAAACTATTCGGATTCCGTCCTTTCGAAACATAACTTGAACGACGTCGAAAGTATCCGCAAAGTCCTGACGACCGCGCAATTATTGACGCGCGTCAATCCGATCTACGAAGGTTCCAAAGACGAAATCGTCGGCGCAATCAAACGCGGCTCCGATTTGATTATGCTTCCCTTCTTCAAAACGAAAGAAGAAGTCGAAAGATTCGTCGAGTTAGTCGGCGGAAAAGCAAAGACCGTCTGTCTAGTCGAAACAAAAGAAGCGGCGGAGTCGATCGACGATATTTTAGGAGTTCAAGGCGTGGACGAGTATTTCGTCGGACTCAACGACCTGCATTTGTCCTACGGTATGAAGTTTATTTTCGAGCCGCTGGCAAACGGTGTTGTCGACGAGTTGTGTAAAAAATTCCGCTGGGCAAGAAAACCATACGGCTTCGGAGGCGTCGCGCGAGTCGACAAGGGCGACTTGCTTTCAAATCACGTTTTGGCCGAACACTGCAGACTGGGTTCCTCTGCAGTGATTCTTTCTCGTTCCTTCATAAAAACGACCGGTGGAAAAGTTCACGAATCGCCTGAATTTGAAGAAGCGTTTAAAAAGGAAGTCGCAAAAATCAGAAAATACGAGCGGTTCCTAGAATTGCGCGACCCACAGTATTTTATGGACGAACACGAACTACTCCGCGATTCAGTCAAAGAAATTACGTTTGAATCCTAGAACCATAGTAAATAGATAAAATCTACGATGAATATTTGCGTGGTCTCCCCAAGAAATAAATCGGTTTTCAATTTCAGAGGCGATCTTATTAGAAAAATGATCGCGCTAGAAAATCGGGTTGTCGTTGTAGGACCTAACAAAGAATATCTGGAAGATTTGTATGAACTGGGAATAGACAAGTTCATTGAGGTTCCTTTTGGAAAAGATAAAGTCGATATTAGGAGCGACGTTAGCTTTTGTAAATTCTTGTATAAAATTTTTAAAAGAGAAAAAATAGATTTAGTTTTTTCTTACACGCCCAAACCTGTCGTGTATTCGTGTATTGCAGGAAGGTTTGCCAAAGTTCCGCGTATTTTCCCTATGCTTGCAGGACTTGGGCGGGTGTATGCCAGTAATAGTATAAGATCGCGTCTTGTGCGTTGGATTCAAGGACGCCTCTATAAATTCGCTTTTAGAAAAGCTACCAAGGTTATTTTCCAAAACAAAGACGACCTCGACTTGTTCGTTAAGTTGCGTTACCTCTCGCGCGAAAAAGCGGTTAAAGTCGACGGTTCCGGCGTCGATATGAATCGTTTCCAATTCGAAGAACCGTCTAAGGAGCCCGCCTTCTTGATGGTTTCGAGAATCATTAGAGAAAAAGGCGTCTTCGAATATGCCGAGGCGGCAAAGATCGTTAAGTCGAAGTACCCAAACGCAACCTTTAAAATTATCGGCGCCTACGATTCGTCTATCGGGGCTATTAAGCCGGAAGAACTGCTGCCTTATACGAAAGACGGAACGATCAAGGTTTTAGCGGAAGTTAAAGATATTGTAGCCACGCTAAAAGAGGCGCGTTTCTTTGTTTTGCCGACTTATTATTACGAGGGGATTCCAAGAACAATTTTGGAGGCGATGGCGTCGGGACGTTTTATCATTACGACAGACTGGCGCGGTTGTCGCGAGGCGATCCAAGACGGCGTTTCTGGATATTTGATTCCACCGAAGGATTCAAACGCGCTTGCCAATACGATGATTAGAGCGATTGAAAATCCCGAATTCATTCAAAAAGCGATTATAAGCTCTTTTATTCGTTGTAAGGAATTTTACGACGTCAACGTTGTTAATAAAAAAATGTTGGCGATTATGGGACTCGACTAGTAGACTTCCAGGGAACTGAAACGATATAAAGGTGATTTATGTCGGATTTCTATAAAAAAATTGTTACGAGCAGGCGTTTAAGGTTAAGGATTCTCCAGTTTTTTACCTTCATACCCGACAAGACGATGGTTGCCTTTCAATACTGGGTTAAATTAGGAAGGAAAGTTAACTGGAAAAATCCTCGTCGTCTGACTGAAAAGATCGTATTTTATAAGTTGTTCTACAGAAATCCGTTGATGATTCAGTGCGCCGATAAAAACGACGTTAGGGATTATGTGAGTTCCTGTGGGTGCGGAGAGATACTCAACGAACGATATGGAATTTACGACTCGGTTGAAGAAATCGACTTTGACGCGTTGCCTTCACAGTTCGTTTTAAAGGACACGCTGGGTAGCGGCGGCAATTCGGTGATCGTTTGTTTAAACAAAGACGACCTTGATTTGGATGCGCTCAAAAAAAAGTTGAAAGCTTGGGTCGATACGCGCGACTACAAACGCGGTGGACGTGAATGGCCTTATTACTCCGGAAAAAAACATAGAATTTTAGTCGAGAAATACATCGACAGTTCAAGTTGTCCCGAAGGATTAGTTTCGTATAAACTCTTTTGTTTTAACGGCAAAGTCGAATTTCTGTATTTGATCGTCGACATTAAAAAGGGTTATATGGACGCCGATTATGGAATTTATTCTCCAGATTTTGAAAAACTGCCTGTTAATCGGGTCTGTCAGGCAAACCTCCAAGCGTCTTTTGAAAAGCCTGAGAACTGGGATAAAATGATTGAGATTGCGGGAAAATTGTCAAAGGATTTTCCGCATGTTCGTGTTGATTTGTACAACGTCCAAGGAAAAATATATTTCGGTGAATTGACGTTTTTTAATGACAGCGGGTATTTTAGATACAACCCCGACGAATACGATTTTATTTTTGGTGAAAAGTTCAATGTTCCTAAAACCAAATGTTTTCGTTAGATTATTTACGTATTTATAAGCAGTTGGAAGTGTTTCAGTTGTTTGAAGAAAAACATAAGTTAACGTGTTTCTCTTCAGCGTTTCGAGCTTCAAAAAAATAGTTGAGAAGCCGTATCAAACTCCACTAAAGACTTTAGTTTGTCGATTAGGATACAAATTGAAGAACTTCTCGCAGGGATTCCAACCGCAGTAATTTTTGACGCCTTAGCGTTTGAAAAACGCTCGTCAAGATAGATTCGGATTTCCATACCCTTTTGACTTCAATTACCATAACTTTTTTGTAAGCGTTCACGGAAAAACGACGCGTAAGAACCGCCGCGTAGCGGCGCGCGACAAGCCGCCCGTCAAGGACGGCCGGCCCGGCGGTTCGCGTCACGTTGCGCAAACAATTTTTTGTTTTTTACAGTCGACGCGTCGTCTGAAAGTTCATATGTTTTTCGCAGAACCTTCAAACGCTAATTCTTCCGATAAACTCGGTTCTCCGTAAACGGGAGTTTTTGTGTTTGTCGGATAATTTCGCTTTGATAACGGACGCGTTTTCGGCGGCGCCGATCCGCCCGTCGTTGACGGGCGGCTTATCGCGCGACGGCTAGCGCCGTCGGTTCGAACGCAAACCTTGGTCGGCGTATTGCGTGAACGCTTACAAATAATGAAGAATCCTCTCAAGCGCTTGACGCAAAACGCGTCTATATTAGAATGTGA
>JAZUGM010000267.1:0-24181 GCA_045641205.1 Thermoguttaceae bacterium | reverse complement strand
CCAAGGAGTTGGCTAAGACATTTGTCTTCCTAAGACCGCTTGGCCTCCGACTTTACGAGCGCGCCGAGGATTACGTCGCTAGTTGGGAACGTCGCTTGAAGTCGGCAAAACGAATCGAAGAGGACTTTAACGCCGCAAATAATTTGCTTGCCGCTAAAAGCAACGATTTGAAAACGAAACGTGAAACGAGAGAATTAGTCGACGCGAAATTGGCGGAAATTGCCAAGAACGCGGGCGTCGCGCGCGAAGAATTCGCTTCTTTTCGAGAGGACGCTAAAACTTATCGCGACTTGACGAGTCAGCTCAAACAGGAGTCGAGAATCTTGCGCGAAAAACTGGGCGTTAAGAACGACGATGAGTTTAGGCGCGACTTAGAAGAGTTGAAGAACGTCGATTCGGAGACGGTTAAGAATAACTGCGCGCGTTTTGCGTCCGAAGTCGCTAAACTTGACCAAGAACACGAAGAACGTTCTGTTACACTGGGTGAATTAAACGGCAAAATTAAAACTTTGGAAAACGAAGGCGATCCCGCTACGCTTCATTGTCGTTATCAAGAAGCGTTGAGCGCGTTACGCGAAGCGATCAACGTTTACGCGCCGACCCTCTTTGCGCGTCGCGCGTTGGAAGAGTCGCTCCGAATCTGTAAAGAAGAGAAGATACCCGAAATTCTTGGGTGCGCGCGCAAGCTGTTTAAAGGCGTCACTTCTGGACGCTACGTGTCGATCGAAGAAATTGAGCCGACCGGCAAGGTCGGGCGAGGCGCCAAAGCGGAGAAAGAAGGGCTTGGTTTTCGCGTTTTCGAACGCGGCGGCTCGCTGAAAACCGCCGGGCAACTGAGTTCGGGCGCTCGCGATCAACTCTATTTGGCGTTGCGTTTGGCGCATATTCGACAATATTGTCAACAGGCGGAGCCGTTGCCGATTTGGGCGGACGACGTTCTTCTTTCTTCTTCTCACGAGCGCGTCGAGAGACTAATCGAAGCGCTGAAGAATTTTGCCGACGAAGGCTATCAGGTCGTGTTGTCGACTTGTCAAGCGTCGACGCGCCGCGCTTTTGAAAAAATTGTCGGCGAAGAGTTCGCGACGACGCTTCGTCCTAGAAAGCCAAAAGAATGAAGCGCGTTTCGTCGTTAGTCTTTCGACTTGTCGCAAGTTGCGTTTTGGTCTTTATCTTTGTCTTTGTCGGCGAGCTTAGGTGCGTCGGCTCGGAACTCGAAGACGCTTTTTTCGAGATTCTTTGGCGTTGCGATTCTCCTTGGCTGACGGAACGCGACTATGCCGAGGACGAATTGACAAAAAAATTTGTCGATTTCGAGCCGATTTGGAAAAATCGCGAATTTTTGACCGACGGGCAGATTTCTGCGGAGGCGCGTCAACGCTTTGAACTTGCGGAAGCGCGTTGGCGACAAAACGCGGCGCAAAAGACTTACGATTCGTTCAAGACGGAATGGAACGTCGGGGCGCCCAAAAGCGACGACGAAGGACGACTAACGCGTCGGCTCGTCCTTCGAGTCGAATGGGACGCGACTTCGCGAATTGTGTATTTCGTTCCGAAGTTCGACGCGTTGTTTTGGCGGGACGAGACGGACGGAAGCGTTTGGCGCCCGGTTTCGCGCTTTTCGTCGCCGGAACTCCTGCCCGAACGGGACGTCGCGTCGTTGGAAATAGAGACGACGTTGGAACGCGTCGAGGAGGACGAAGCGGAAAATAGCCGAGTTTCGAGGTCTTTGTCTTTTGAAACGCTGGTCGGAATTGACACGCGAACGCTGGAAATCGAGGTCGGATCGACGACGACGGGAAAGATTCGATCTGGCGCGTTGACGATCAAGGGCGCGACGGGAACGCGGACGGAGCGCGGCGACCTTCTCGTTTCTTTTAGAATAGATTACGACGCCGCGCTTGACGCGTTCGATTCGCATCGCGCTTGGTTCGAAAAAAACGATTTTACGCTGAATTTGGAAGGCGCGGAAAACGGTCTTGTTCCGAAACGTATGAAAACGCGAGGACGCGCAAACGCGGGAGTCGACGTCGAGCTTTATTTCGATTCGAACGACGAATTCGACGCCGCGTTCTTTTCCAAACAGGCGCGCGTCGCGGCGCGTCTGCCTCGATTCTTCGCTTATTTTGAAAAAACGCTTGAAGAGCGCGATTAGATCCAGTCGAGCCCGACGTCGAACGTTTTGGCGGAATGCGTCAACGCGCCGACGCTGACGCGCTCGACGCCCGATTCCGCTTTGGCGCGCGCCGTCTCAAGATCGATCCCGCCCGACGCTTCGAGTTCGCACGTCGCGCCCGACTCGTCGCGCATTTTGACCGCTTGGCGCATCGTTTCGGGGGACATATTGTCTAGCAAAACGACGTCGGGATTTTCCGGGAGTACTTGCGCCAGTTGGGCTAGCGAATCGACCTCGATTTCCAACATTGGGAGTTCGGCGCGGTCGGCGAAGCGCGTTTCAAGATATTTTCTGGCGCGTCGAACCGCTTCCGCCGGTCCGAAATCGGAGATTCCGCCAAACGCTAGGTGATTGTCTTTGATCAAAATCGCGTCGTAAAGACCCGAGCGATGATTGCGTCCGCCTCCGCAACGCACCGCGTATTTTTCAAGTCGACGCCAGCCGAGCGTCGTCTTGCGCGTGTCGTAGATACGCGCCGTCGTTCCTTCGATCGCTTCGACGTATTTGCGCGTTAGAGACGCCACGCCGGAGAGACGACCGACTAAGTTCAGTAAAAGTCGCTCCGCCGTCAACATCGAAAGAGTCGGACCGGAAACGACGCCAAGTCGCGCGCCTTTTTCCACTTGCGCGCCGTCTTCGACCTCGCCTTCCCAAACGAGATTCTTGTCGATCATACGCAAGAGTTCTTGCACGAAGACCAGACCGGCGACGACGCCCTTTTCTCGCGCGACGATCGCGGCGCGACCGGGCGCGTCGTTCGGAACGAGCGCCAAGCTGGTTATGTCGCCTTCGCTACCCGAGTCTTCGCGAATCGCCAAGGAAATGAGACTTCGCATATCGTCAAGAAGTCCGTCGTTAAACGTCGTCTGATGGAAATCTTTTTTTTGTTTGTCTTGAACCATTTTACGCGCCTCGACTACTTGTAAGAGATAGGGAAAACAGAACGCGCGTCAAAACGGCGTCAAACGAACATAGCGTCAAACGAACGTTAAGCGCGCAACAAAAAAACCGCTCTAACGACGAATCGCAAGAGCGGTTTTTTGCAATGACCCCAATGGGACTCGAACCCATATTACGGCCTTGAAAGGGCCGTGTCCTAACCGACTAAACGATGGGGCCGTTGAATTTCGGTTACAAAAGCTCGTACTACGAAAAAATCGTAGAAAAGAATGACCCCAATGGGACTCGAACCCATATTACGGCCTTGAAAGGGCCGTGTCCTAACCGACTAAACGATGGGGCCAAAAAGCTCTTGTTTTGGACGTCAACGAACCTCGCCGAAACAAAACTCGCGCGAAATTCGCAATGACCCCAATGGGACTCGAACCCATATTACGGCCTTGAAAGGGCCGTGTCCTAACCGACTAAACGATGGGGCCAGAAAACTGTCTGTCGACAAATTTCATTGGGATTTTAACCCAGCTATTTGTTCTGTCAAGCGATTCTTTCAAATTTTTTGATTTTTTATATTTTCGTCTTGCGCGAGCTTGGCTTAGGTCGTTTTTTACGTTGAAACTTACGATTTTGTCGTTAAATTGTCGAATAAATCGCAAGAAAAAATCTTTCGACCCTTTTAACAGGCGAAAAAATCAGTTACAATAGGCTTGACGTTTTGCGTTCTTTGTTGAGAGGAAGTCAAGCGTTGTTTTATTTGTCGTCGTCCAACGTTTATTACGAGCGCGTTTGCGCTTCAGAAGCTATGCAAAAGACTAACGAATTTGTCGTCAACGGATCAAAAGAACTGGAATCGGTCGCTCAAGAAGAGTCGCGCTTTGCCGAGGAATACGACGTCGTAGTCGTCGGGGCGGGCTTGGCCGGTATGACGGCGGCGAACGTCCTCGGGCGTTCCGGGTATAAAGTTCTCCTTTTGGAACGTCATTACAAACTTGGCGGCTTGGCGACGTGGTTTCGTCGCGGTTCCGGCGAGCATATCTTCGACGTTTCATTGCACGGATTTCCCGTCGGGATGATTAAGAGCTGTCGTCGTTACTGGAACAAAGAAATCGCCGACCGAATCGTGCAGTTGCCCCGAATCAAATTTGACAATCCGCAGTTTTCGCTGACGACGACGTTCACGCGCGAAGATTTTACGCGTTTGCTCGTCGAACGTTTCGGACTTGCCGAAGAAACCGTCAAAGCGTTCTTTGACGAAGCGCGTAATCAGACGCATTACGACGACCCGACGACGACCGCGCGCGAGTTCTTCGAAAAGTTCTTTCCGAACAGACCCGACGTCGTAAGACTCTTAATGGAGCCGATCACTTACGCCAACGGGTCGACTTTGGAAGACCCCGCGCTTACTTACGGCGTCGTCTTCTCGAATTTTATGTCGAAGGGCGTCTATACGTTCCAAGGGGGAACCGATCTTTTTGTCAAAATGTTGCGCGACGAGTTGACGAAAAACGGCGTCGATATTGCTACGAACGCGCCCGTTGAGAAAATCCTTGTCGAAAAGGGAAGGGTCGTCGGCGTTAGAATTTCGGATAAGCCGTTGAATCTTAACTCCCCGGAAATTGGCGGCGCGCCCAAAAAGACGTCGATTCTTGCCGGAAAGACGATCAAAGCGCGTTCCGTTCTTTCGAACGCTAATTTGAAGGGCACGATCTTCAATCTCGTCGGACGCGGTTATTTTGATCCAGAATTTGTCGCGAAAGCCGAAGACGTCCGTTTGAATAATTCGAGCGTTCAAGTCTATATCGCGCTGAAGAAGGGCGAGACGATCGACGAAGAGAAATGCGGCGACTTGCTCTTTACGTCCGTCGCGCCCGAGTTCCGTACCGAATGGCTTTTGAATCGTCGCATTACGAGCCGCACTTACTCTTTCTACTATCCGAAAACGCGACCTGGCACGGATCGTTATTACGTCGTCGCAAGTTCGAACGCGAATTACGAAGATTGGGCGAATCTTTCCGACGAAGCCTATGAAGAGAGTAAAAAGAACCTGATCGAGACGACGCTTGACGCGTTGCATAAATACGTGCCCGGCATTCGCGAAAAAGTCGCTTACGTCGAGGCGGCGACGCCCAAGACGTTCCGCGATTACACCGACCATTGGCTCGGCGCAAGTTTTGGAACGAAATACGAAGGACTGGCGATTAGCCGCGCGTTGGGCGCCAACGTTCCCGGCTTGTATCACGCGGGTAGCGTCGGGATTATTATGTCCGGCTGGCTGGGCGCGGTCAATTACGGCGTGATCGTCGCGAACGACGTCGACGAATATTTGACGCGTTCGTTTGAGAAACAATACTGAATCGAGGCGAGAAATGGAAGAAGAACGCAAGGATTTGGCGAAAGAGTCCTTTTTTGACTCGCGCGCGGCGATTTTGGCGGCGATTCCGCATCGCGAGCCGTTTTTGTTCGTCGACGAAATACGAACTTGGACGGATAATGAAATCGTATGCGCCTATCGTTTCAAAGGAGACGAATTTTTCTTTGCGGGTCATTATCCCGAAACGCCGATCGTGCCGGGCGTCGTTTTGTGCGAGTCCGCGCTTCAAGCGGGCGCGATTCTTATGACGCGCGTCGTCGGCGACGAAGAGCAAACGTCGGGCAAAGCGCCGGTTGTCGGACGTATGAACGACGTCAAATTCAAGCGAATCGTTCGACCCGGAGAACAAATCGAACAGCGCGTTTCTCTGCAAGAGAAAATGGGCGGCGTTTATCTTATGAACGCCAAAGTTATGTGTGAAGGAAAGTTGGCGGTTAGTTTTAATTTTGCCGTTACGAAGACGGATCGCGCGTGACCGAGGTCGAAACTACGAAAGAAGAAGCAAGGTCGTTTGACTTGTAATTTGCGCGAAGAAACGCGAGGGGAGACGAAATGAAAGCATGCGTCGTCGGCGCCGGCAACGTTGGTTGCGCGATCGCCGCTATTTTGGCGCGCGAAGGTTGCGACGTGACTTTACTAAAAACGTCGACTCGCGGGCAAAACGAAAATTTTGACGTCGTTGAACGTCAAAAAGGACTTGTCTTGCAGTATCTTGACGCGGAACGCGAATTTGTTCCGTTGCGTCGGGTAACGAAAAATTTTGACGCCGCGCTGGGCGAAGAACTCGATTTGGTTTTCGTGGCGACTCAAACGCACGCGCATCGAGAACTTGCTCCGCGCGTCGCCGCCGCGCTCAAAAGCGCGAAATTGCTGATCGTCGCGCCCGGTTATTTAGGGTCGGTCTATTTTCGACGCGCCTTGCAAGAGGATCGCGTTCCGATCGTCGCCGAAGGGGAGTCGCCCCCTTACGACGCGCGCATTGAAGCGCCCGGTTTTGTTCGCGTCTGTTTTAAAAACGTTCGCAACGCCTTGTCTTTCCTGCCGACGGAGGCGCGCGACGAAGGACTGAGAATCGCCTCCTCCTTTGTCGAGACGTATCAGTATTCGCGTTCGAACGTTCTTGAATCGGCGTTGTATAATCCGAATTTGGTTCTTCACACGATCGGGACGGTTCTTTCGGCGTCGCGCATCGAATACAGTCAAGGCGAGTTCTGGATGTATCGCGAGGCGTTTACGCCTTCCGTTTGGCGCGTGATTGAAACGCTCGACGCCGAAAAGAACGCCGTACTGGAAGCCTTTGGGCTTGAGCCCTTGCCCTACTTGAAGGCGTGTCAATTTAGAAACGAACAGGAACTAGGCGGCGATCCTATGGAGACTTTTCGGGGTTACGCCGCAAACGGAGGACCGAAATGTCCCGGAGCGCTTGACACGCGTTTTTTGACGGAAGACGTTCCGAACGGGCTTGGCTTGCTTGCGTCTTTGGGGCGCGCCGTCGGGGTTCCCACGCCGGTTGCGGAGTCGTTGATCGCTATGTCCGGCGCTTTGTTGGGGCGCAATTTCCAACGAGACGCGCGAACTCTTGAATCGCTGGGGTTTTCCTCGCTCGAAGAGTTAAAGGAGTTTGTCGGTATTAAAGAAGATTCCGAAGGCGATTTGACGGACGAATAGACGCTTGGAATTTTTTCGTTTGGGGACGCGTTGGCAAGACGACGCGTCTTTAGGTTTGATTGGCGACGACGCGACGACGCGTTCGACGCCGTTGGGCATTCTTTAAAAAAGAGGTCGTAATGGCGCAACTTCATACGATCGATTACGCTATTTTAATTTTGTTTTTCCTGTCGACGCTGGCGATCGGCTGGCGCACGATGCGTCAACTGAATAAATCTGCCGAAAGCAAGGGGGACGATCAAACCGGCGGAGGAATTACCGCGCGAGCGCCGTGGTGGCTTCTAGGGTTTTCGCTAGTCGCTACGACTTTTTCCGCCGACACGCCAAACTTGGTGACCGATATTGTGCGACAAAACGGCGTTTCTGGCAACTGGGTCTGGTGGGCGTTCCTGCCGACCGGTATGACGACCGTTTTTATTTACGCTAAATTATGGCGAAAACTAAACGTGTTGACCGACATTGAGTTTTACGAGACGCGTTACAGCGGCGGCTCGGGCGCGTTTGTTCGCGGATTCAGAACGCTCTATCTCGGATTGATCGTAAACACGCTGATTATGGCGTCGGTTACTCTTGCGATCGTGAAGATTTTCGGCGTTATGCTCGGTATGTCCGAATTGACGACGATTCTAATCGCCGGAACGATTACCGTCGTTTTCACGGCGGCCGGCGGCTTTTCGGCGGTTCTTTGGGCGGATTTCGTCCTTTTCATTATTGCGATGGCGGGTAGCGTCGCGGCGGCGATTATCGCCGTGCGTCTGCCGCAAGTCGGCGGTCTTTCGGGGCTTTTCAGTCATCCTGAAGTCGCGTCGAAGCTCTCTTTCTTGCCTGATTTTAGCGATACGAAAGCGCTTTTAACGCTCTTGATCGTGCCCCTTGTCGTGCAGTGGTGGAGCGCGTGGTATCCGGGCGCCGAACCGGGCGGAGGAAGTTACACCGCGCAACGTATGCTTGCCGCCAAGACGCCGGGGCACGCGGTTGGAGCGACGCTCTTTTTCAATATCTGTCACTATGCCGTTCGTCCTTGGCCTTGGATTATCGTCGCGCTCGCTTCGATTATCGTTTTTCCCGATCTCGAGTCGTTGCGTCAGTCTTTCCCGAATCTTGCCGAGTCGAAAGTAGGGCACGATATGGCGTATCCGGCGATGATGACGTTGTTGCCGCCCGGCGTTTTCGGAATAGTCGTCGCGTCTCTTTTTGCCGCGTATATGTCGACGATCGCGACGCATTTGAATCTGGGCGCCTCGTATATGGTAAACGATTTTCATAACAGATTTGTCGAAACGACCAAAGAAAAGAAGGCGCGCAAGAGTACGAACGGCAGACGGAAAGGACGACGTTGGAATAAGCCCGGCAAGGAGTCCGTCGCGTCGAAGCGTTCGCAATCTTCCGGGACGTTCGTTAAAGTTATGGCGTGGCTTCGAGAGGCGGTCGACTACGTTTACTACGCCTTCTTTAATAGAAACGATCAAGACCTCGAAACGTGGAATAAGAAAAAGCAAATCTTTATCGTGCGTTTCTGGACGGTCTTCTTTATGATTATCGCCGCCGCGATGGCGTTGCAACTGAAAGACGCGCTCGGCGCTTTCGAAATTATGCTACAAATAGGCGCCGGAACGGGGCTACTTTTCTTACTTCGGTGGTTTTGGTGGAGAATTAACGCTTATAGCGAAATTGCCGCTATGTGTTTCGCGTTCCCGATTGCTTGTTATTTCCAGCTTTGGCATAAGGATTTCTGCCTTGGCTTTATGACGGAGCAGGCTTTTAACGCGTCTTGGTTGAGTTCGCCTAGCGTTCAACTAGTCGCAAGCGTCGCCTTGACGACGATCGGTTGGCTTACGGTTACTTTCTTGACGCCTCCCGACGACAAAGAAACCTTGCGCGCGTTCGTGCGTAAGACGCGCGCCGGAGGACCGGGTTGGAAGAAAGTTTACGAAGACGCCGCCAAGGAAGGCGTCAAGCTCGAAGGCGCCGACGACAAGTGGTCCGCGCCCCTTGGCGTCCTTTGCAGCGTCGTCGGTTGCGTCGTTATTTACGCGGCGCTCTTTGCCGTCGGGGCGTTGCTTTACGGGCAAATCGCGCGCGGTTGCGTTTTAATCGCAGTCGCCGCCGTCGGGTCGTTCGCCCTCTTCGCTTGTTGGAAGAAGATGGAAAACGTCGACGCGAAAAACGCGGAAGTCGCCGCTTAACGCTTAATCCGTTGATCACAACGTTACGAACGCGTAAGGAACGCCTACAGGGGCGTTTGCTTACGCGTTTTTTCATTGCCGTTGCAACAGACGGTAGACGTTTACTTTGAAGTTTTTTTGAAAGCGTCGTTCCTAGCAACTTTGAGCGTCAATTTCTTTTCAAACGTTTTTTATACTCCCTACTCTTGAATTTTCAGACTACGCCGCGCGCGCGGCTATAATTTAAAGGGGTCCGATCTTTCGGGGGGAAAATTTTAAAGGCGACGAGTTTTTTACAGACCGTTACTTCGTTTGGTTACTAAGTGCGTTCCTTTGCCGTTAATCTTGTATTTTGTAATGATAATAACGAATCTTTGATTTGCGTGAAGAAAGACTCAAGACCAAGACTTTCTAAAACAAAACGTTCAAATTCTAATCGATCTTCTTCAAGAAGTTCATCGGCAACGTTTTTGATTTTTCGTGATTTTAATAATTGAAATGAAGAAAGAATTCGATTTCTATCACGACTGTTAATTAACGTGGGATTCGGCATAAAACAACGAGCGATTCGTTCTTTGCTGACGTCCAAAGCGCCTAATGCTCTTCCGAATCCAGACGCTTCTGTCCAAAATAACGTTAAAATCGAATTTAACAACGCATGATTCAGTTCGACGTCTTCAAAACCAGGTTTATGTCTGAAACCAATTAATCTTTGATTAATAAACGACGGTTTGTCGAATCGTGAAAAGAATAGGCGACGTTCTGGATTCATTCCTGTAAAGAATTCGGCTATTTCTGAACGTTCGAGTTCATACCATTTTAACTTAGCGCGCTTCAGAACTTCGCAAAGAGGTTTTCCACAGCCGTTGACTTGCCCTTCAAATTTATTGATCCAAGCCAAGGCGCCTTGGTATTTCATCTCCTTCAATTCTTCAATACTCAATCCGCAACAAAAAGCGTCGTTCGACGCCTTCGTTTCCAATGTTTCGACGGAACGCGCGCTGAGTAATACCCTTTGTAAAAATTGCGATTCAATTTTGTGTTCCCCTTTTTTAGGATAAAACAAAGGATCCCAACCGCGTCGACTTCCTCGAAAAACCTCAAAAACTGAATCGATACGAATTACTTTTTCACGTATGTTAGGAACCCAATCGACGTTATGGAACAACGAATTATAGGAAACGTTCATTGACAATAAGTCGTTGATTTTCGAATTTGGATATGAAGCTATTCGGAGAACGTCGGAATCAAGTTCTTTTTCCAGAAGACTTGAATTAACTAGCGTTCGTTCATAATATTCGTCGTTTTCAAGTTCCTTGAGCGATTTTTTCCATAAAAAGAATTTGACGGAGTTGGAATGAGTTTCCTGTTTTTTTTGAAGTATCAAAATCGTCGCGACTACGTCGGCGTTCTGAAACCAGCGTCCTTTTCCGCTAATATGAACCTGACGAAGTACGTACTTGTCCTTTAAAACATCCATAAAACGAAGCCCGGATTCCGTGCCTAACCAAGAGTTTGACGTAATGACGCCAAGCCGACCGTTCGTTTTAAGATTTTGACTCAAAGAGAGTATAATATGACAATATAAATCCGCGCGTTTGTCGAGTACAGGGACAAAAAGACTTAATGCTTTGTCTTCTCTGGAAATTTTATCGCTTGGCACAAACGGAAGGTTGGTAATGATCGCGCCAAATTCAGGAAGACGTAGCGTTGTCGTTTTTCCATTTTTCGGATCGACTATAGGAATTGTTTCTCCGACTTTTAACGATAATGCATTATGTTGAAAAAGACGATTCGGCAAATAAATTGAATCCGCGTCAACCAAGCTAATATTGGCTATTTGCAGTGGGAACTGATATTTATCGCAAGCCCATACTGATTCGACCGCCTTTTCTGTTTTCATTTTTTCTTTTTTAAAACGCAAAGCTTCACGAGGGATCGTACCAGTTCCGCAACAACAGTCAAGGACGTCTTCATTCCAGTTACAAATGGTAATTCTGGTTAAGATACGAGCCAACTCTTTCGGTGTGACGTACTGACCGTGAAATTCTCGTTTCGTGGAAGCGACGGTCTTTTCAAGAATGTTGCATAAGACGGAACGTCCTAAACTTTTTATCCCGTTTTCCTTAAGGAATAGAGAGAATTCCACAAAATCATACCATGATGCTTGCGGTAAGACTTCGTCATACGGTAATGAAGAAAATACGTTAAAAAAATCGCAACGTTGAGTGATTTTTTTAAAAATATCGTTTGCTTCGCTTGGCGTAACATCGTAGGAGACGGAATCGATAAGGAACGCGCCGTTCTGGCGTTCCTTAATAAGATGCGCGAATAGGATTCGATTAGCCCAATTAAGAATAATCGATTTAGCGTATGCGTAATACTTATTTGTTTCGTCGTATTGGTATTCGATATTGACGTTGTCCCACCAGTTGCCTATGAAGGCTTCTTGTACGGCGTCTGCGACGCTCCTTTGAGATAATTCTTCCGCAATTAATCCTTTGTTACGTTGAATAATAGAAGAAACGGCGTTAGTCGCAAGCGCTTCGCCTAGGCGCGATTCGCGAAATTTACCTCGAATAAAATATTGATTGACTTCTAAAATCACGCGTTCGAGAAGTTTTTCCCAGTCCGCGCGGTAATACCTAACGTCGTCGCGCGTTTTAATATGTTGCGAATCCGTCCATTGTTTCGCAATTCGAAACGATTCTCCTTCTTCGCGAATATAAAGCGTTGCGTAGGTAAAATTCCACAATAGAAAACTATTTAAACTTAGAGCGTTTGCCTTACGCGTAGCGTCGTTGACAAAAGCTTCGTTTTCAATAGGGACGTCGGGCATTTTCAGTTCCCAACCTTGAAGAGCGACGCTTTGTTCGTCGTCTGCATAAAGAACGAGGTCTGGAAACATAGAAGCGCCGTTAAAGGCAAGCGTACGTTCGCCGCCCGCGCGCTTGATCCGTAAATCGGCTCCGTCAAGAAATCGATTTATCTTACCGATCAGCGTGATCGCCCAACTTCTTTCGTTATCTCGTATAACGCTCGACATTTCCCCTAACCTCCTCGAAATCTCGCGTGAGATTGACTAGTTCGACGCAACTCTTAACACGCGGTTCTAATGAATTCCAAGCGTTTTTCAAGCGATTTTTGGCGACTTCAATATAATCGACGTTGCTTCTCTTAAAGAGCGCGACGTCTTCGTTTTTTTCAAACCCTATAAAATTGCGTCCTTCTAACAACGCCGCGACAAGGAATGATCCGCTTCCGAATGTATTGTCTAAAACGACGTCGCCCGGATTGGTATAAGTTCGAATCAAATATCGTCCTAACGCGACGGGTTTTTGCGTCGGATGAACGACGTCTCCTTCGCTTTCCGCCGTTTTGACGTAGATAACGTCCGTTGGGTATCGCTCGCCCGCACTGGCGACACGGACTGGTCTAAAATCTCCGTAACTTCCGCTAAGTTGGTTTTTTCTAACGCCTTTGTCGTATGGAACGCCTTCCGTCATTTGAGGATTGTACGTCGGTTGTTTTTTGTAGAAGACGCAGACGTCTTCGTGTTTTCTCAAAGGTTGCTTTTTTGCGTTGAGAAAATTTGTCGGCTTTGATTTCTCCCAAACCCATTTGTATTTGAAGAGATTCGGTCGGCTCATAATCAATTTAGCGGTAAAGACGCCCTGCGACGTCAAGACAACGGCTCCGTCGTCTTTGATAATCCGACAATATTGATCCCAGAGCAAATCTAGAGGAATATAAGAATCCCATTGATTTTGCGTGATTCCATAAGGTAAATCGCACAATATCATATCGATAGAACGTGGAGGAATTCGCTCCATACCGACTAAACAATCTTCCTCAAAAAGATTGTTTAAGGAAGGCGTAAGGAGAGGCGAGAAGACCTTCGTCTGAGTTTGACTTGCTTTGTCTCGTGCGTTACGTTCTACCGTCGACGTTCGTTCTTTGCGACGATTCTCGGTCAAAACGCATAGCCTTGAGTGATCGACGGCGTTTTCGAGCGCGTCAAAAAGGGGCGTAATCTGCATCACAGACTCGGATGGTTTGGTTTTGGCTCTTTTTACTTGCCCGAAGCGTTTGCAAACGACGGGCAAATCTTAGGTCGACGATCTCGGTTCTGTCGACGCGGCGAAACGCGTTAAGAAGCTACGAAAATAACGCAGTCTTATGAATTATTTATAGAAATCCGCATACGAATTTCTATGAAGGAACGCAACGCGCGCGTCGTCGATTTGAATTTGACTTCCGACGCGCGTTTATTTTTCCGGCGCTTTTTGACGATCGGCTTGCGGGACGTAACTCGCAAGGAGTTTGTCGGCAAAAATAGGCTGAAGTCGCGCGACGCGTTGACGTCCGTTAAGCATAGGCAACGTTAGCATGTCTTCGCCGACGAGCGGCTTGAGATACTTCAAGAAATCGTCGGAAACGTCGCAACCGTTCGGCAAAATCCATTCTTTCGGGAAAGTTCGCTCGCTGTTGGCGACTTCCGCCAAGGGCGCCTTGTCGTATTTTACGTTGTAAATTATGCCCGGCTCGCGCAAAATCGTCGACATATAGCCGCCTTGTCCCGACGCGGCTAACTCGACCGCCTTTTGTCCAAGACGATAGGCTTCGTCCAAGTCGACGGTCGACGCGTACCCCATCGAACAACGTTGATCCGTGCCCGGCACGTTGCATCTTGCGGCGCCCTTTGTCGCCAAGCCGACGGAATTGAGATAGTTGACGACGGTATGCGCGACCGTCGTTTTACTCGCGCCAAAATTGACGTGTCCAAAAGAGTCTTTGATCTCGCCAAGCGAACCGACGTTGAAACCTTCGCTGACGACGACAACGCAACGACCGGCTTGTTTAAGCGTCTCGTTGACTTGTTCGGCGAGGCGCTCCAGCGAGCAAGGGGATTCCGCGAGATATATTAACAAGGGCGTCTCGCGTTTGGGATCCGCCAGTCTCGCGGCGGCCGGAATAAACCCGATTTTTCTGCCCATTGCCTGCAAGACAAGAACGGGGTCGGCGGGGTAGGAGCCCTTGTTTTCTTCGTTAGCGTACTGAACCGCGTGCATCCAATATTTTGCCGTCGAAGCGTAACCGGGCGTATGGTCGATCAATTTGAACTGCGCGTCGCCAATATCGTTGTCGATCGTCTTGGGAACGCCGACCGCTTGCAATTCGAGTCCTCGTTCGGCGGCCAACAGCGCTATTTTATTTGCCGTGTCCATCGAATCGTTGCCGCCGTTGTAAAGGAAATACCCGACG
The DNA here is from genome assembly GCA_045641205.1 of Thermoguttaceae bacterium. Taxonomy (GTDB): domain Bacteria; phylum Planctomycetota; class Planctomycetia; order Pirellulales; family Thermoguttaceae; genus RUG369. Next base: position 9,642 of record JAZUGM010000267.1, on the reverse strand, counting down.
TTATGCGCCTTGAAGACCTCGACGACTCGTTCAAAGTCTTCGTTTTGCCACGACTTCAGCTTATATCGACACGTTCCGATCGACCCTGCGACGGGCGTATAGCGCAACAGCGCGATTTCTTCTTCAGGCTGAGCCTTGAGATCGATTAGCTCCTCTTTGAGAACCCCTTCGATTCCGTGATTGGCGCCGTAAACGTTCCCAATGTTGGAGAACTCTTTCGCCGCGTCGATCACGCCGCGCAAACTACTGTTGATGACGCAGGTTGGACCGCCGCTTTGGGCGACAACCAAGTTTTTTTTGGTTTCAGACATTATTGACCTTTACGTAGGTTGTGAATAGGGACGAATCGACGCGTCTATCGGGACGCGTTCCTTATTATCCTCATTTTTCTTCTTGCGTCTATCTTCCTTTTAAAAAAAATATGATTCTTACAACGTCGGTTTGATTTTGAACGGTTTGATTTTGGCTTTTTCGACAAAATTCCAAAAATCGACAAAGTTAACTTTTTTACAATATGGTTATTTAGAGATAAAAAATAGACGTCAACGCTAAGTGAAGAGGGTTAAATAGAAAAAACTTTGTAGAAAAAAAGAAAAAGTTAAAAAAAATATGATATGAGCGTTGAAGAGCTTGGCAATTTATAGTCGATTATGTAAAATGAACGAGAAACGTCAAAAGACGACGAATTCGCGAAAAAAATAAATTCGCGCGGCGTCGTAATTTGCGCCGATTTGTTTAAACGTTAAATTTTAACGATTTAACGTTATTTGATGAAATGGTTTGATTAATTCGTCCCCCTTTAACTATATTACCGATTTTTTTGAGATTTTATCAGTTGTTTTTATAACGCGTTATATTACAAAGTTTAGAAAAACTGCTTTGATATTGACATTGACGTTAATTTGTTTATAATTGACATACAAAGTAAAAATGGTAAAAACAGAATGAGTTTAACGGGCGTGAAAATTCACAAGATTTAAAGGTCTTGCGAGGATTTAGCCCTTTTTGTCAAGCGTCGGCGTTTTATTGGTTCCTTTGGCGGACGTCGACCTTTTGGTCGCGTCGTTCGAGTTGAACGCGCGACTCTTGGCAAGCGCTTGTTCTTTCACTTTTTTACGAGTAACGTCGAGCGGCGGGGTTCGGACGCGTCGGGTCGATTTACAGAGGCGACTTGTTCGGTTGAAATAAACTTAGAAACAAAGGATTTGGTTTGAGAAATGGGCATTAAAACGGTATTTACCACCGGCGAGGCCGCTAAGATTTGCAAAGTTAGTCAACAGACGATCATTCGTTGCTTTGATTCCGGCGGGTTGAAAGGATTTCGCGTGCCCGGAAGTCGTTTTCGAAGAATTCCGCGCGAATGTCTCTACGCCTTTATGAAGGAAAACAATATTCCGACCGACGCGTTAGAAAGCGGAAAGCGTAAGGTTTTAGTAGTCGACGACGATCGCGATCTGGTTGAGTTGCTCGTCGACGTTTTAGAGCGCGACGGTCGTTTTGAGACGCGTTCCGTCAACAACGGCTTTGACGCCGGTATGATGGTGAAAGAATATCGACCCGATCTGATTATTCTGGACGTAATGTTGCCCGATATTAACGGCAAAGACGTTTGCGTTCGAGTAAGAAACGACAAATCCCTTGAAGCCGTCAAAATTCTTTGCGTTTCCGGTATGGTCGAAGAAGACAAGATTCAAGAACTTCACCGCGCCGGCGCCGACGAGTTTATGCCGAAGCCTTTCGAGACGGAGAAATTGATCGAGTTGATTTGTCGTCTCTTGGAAATCGAGTCTTTTGTTTGATTTAAATTTGCGCGTTTCGAGATAGTTTTGAAGCGAGATAGTTTTGAAGCGAAGCGCGCGGCGAAGGCAAGCGCGGTTCCGTTTTTTTGAACGTCCTTTGGCGTCAGTCGTATGACTGACGTTGTTTTTTGACCTGACGTGTTAAAATGCGTTGAATAAACAGTCTGTAGTAAATTAAAGCAGGGAGTTGTTTTATGAGTTTGTTTGACGAAACGCTCGAGGAACGATTTGTCGACGGACTTGCCGAGTTTGCCGCAGGCGCCGGGCATGAGTTAAACAATCCTCTGACGGTAATCAGCGGGAACGCTCAATTTCTTTTGAAAACGGAGGAAAACGTCGCCAAACGTCGTCGATTAGCGATGATCGTCGATCAGGTGAATCGCGCCTACGAAATGATCGCCGATCTTCGCGCGTTTGCTCGTCCTCCCAAGCCGGATTTTCATACGATTCAAATTCCTTCGTTTTTTAACGCTTGGATTCGCCGCGAACAAAGGCGACTTTCAGAAAGGGACGTTCTCGTCGAAGCGCCGCCCGAGGGAGAAAACGTCTTTGTCGAGAGCGATCCTAGCATATTGGCGTCAATTCTTGACGTTTTAGGCAAGAACGCGCTGGAGGCGACGCAAGAAGGAGAACGCGTTTGTTTCTTTTGGACGACAAACGACGCCGAAAACGCGGACGCGCGTCGACGAATTGCGTTTAACGTGGAGAACGAAGGCGCGGATATTTCCGACGAAGAACGACGACTTCTCTTCGCGCCTTTTTTTTCCGCGCGACAAGCGGGGCGCGGTTTAGGGTTCGGCTTGCCCAAAGCGTTGCGATTTGCCGAGATTCTCGGCGCGCGTTTGATTTGCGAGCGTTCGACGCGTTTTCAGAGAGGGACGCTTTGGCGCCTTGAGTTGACGGTTGCGGACGGCGAACGTCGTCTACGGTAAAAATACGTCTTTTGACGAACGCGACGGAAAGACGGAAAACGGAATGACGACGCGTCCGTTCGACAAAGCGCTTATTCTAGCGTCATAAGGGAAAGATCGAGCCGACGACCACTAGTTTTTGCGACCTGTTTTCGACGTAAACGGCGCCGGACGACCCTTTGACGCCTACTTTTTGACCAACGTAGGGAGCAAAAGAAACGCCTTCGGCTGGAACAAGATAGACTATTCCCCCCTCGTGCGAAGGCGAGTTCAACGCGTAACGCGGGCTACCCTCGGAGACGTCGGAAAGTTCCGTCAGCGTTCCTACGGCGTCAAATCCTTGATTAGTCGGAGAAGCGACCGGCGTGAAAGCGCTTGTTTGACGTATCTTGCTCGAATTGTTCGATTCGTTTTTCGACGTCAAACTTGCGACGTTCGCGTCGTTTGACTTACTCGGTTCCGACGACGCTTTCGGCGCGGATTGCGCGACTTCAACCTTTGATTCCTTTCCGTCTTTCAAGGCTTTTTGATTTTGCGCGAAGACTGTTTCTTCGTTCTTCTTTTTTTGCGCTTCGGCGAGCAATCTAGCGTTTTGACGGATTGGGCTTATTCCGATTCCGTAAGCGCTGTTGTAACTTGACGGGGGCACGATCTCTTGCGAGGCGGCGGGAAACAACGTCGGCAATTTAGACAGGCTCGAGGACGTTCGCGACGCCGGTTTCGAACTTCCGTAGACAATTCGCGCTTCGCGCTTTTTCGATTTGAAGGGCGTGTTGCTTCCCGAAAAAGCGAACTCCATTCGTCTTGAACTGTTTGCGGACTCGTTTCTTGTCGACGCGCGCGGCGTTCCGTAAACGTTGGGCGCGTCCTGCGCGAATCCGCCGGGCGAATTCCAGAGGATCGGCGCGTTGAAATTGGACTGATCGACGAACGGAACGCCGGAAAATTGCGCGGCGTCGAATTGCGAACCGACGAATTGTCCGTTTGCGAACCGTTCCGTTTGCGCAAGGGAATTCGCGCCGAAATTTTCAAACGAACTCGGATTGTTTAAGCTTTCTCCGTATTGCGCGCCGTCGACGCCTGGGGCGCTCGAAGTTTGAAACGCGTTTTCCCCATAGTATCCCAAACCTTGCGCAAAAGGAGCGCTTGCGGAACTTTGAAGGGGCGCCGCTTGAGCTTTTTTGACGATTTCGTAGACGGATTGTACGAAAAAGCGATCGTCGTCTGTTGGCGCGGCGTCAAACAACTCTTCCGCTCGCTTTTCCAAAAGACTCAATTCTTCTTGCGATCTTGGGCTTTTTTGAATCGCTTGGAACGTAGCGGCGTTAAGTTCCGCTATTTCGCGTTTAAATTCTTGCGTCGATTTCGCGGAACTTTCGGGATAAACTTCCTCCGCAAAGTTAAGCTCGTCCGAATCCGTTGCGCTTGCATCGGAATCTTGCTTAAAATTCTTCTCTTGAGAAGCCTTGCGATTCGCCAAATATTCGGATTGAAAAGTCAATTTTTCCGGGATTTGTTCCAATACGGGATCGGAAACTAAATCGCTCGTTTTTATCCAACGGAACTCGCCCGGTGGAGGCGCGATTTTATACCAGACGGAACCGTCCGCCAACTGCGTTTTTCCGATAATTTTAACGCGTTGTCGATTTTGTAGTCCGACCTGTACGACGGAACTGACTTCGGGCGATTCGCCGCCGATTCGCGCGGGCGCCTTTTTACCGGGCGCCAATTCGATTTGACCGTCGGTTCCGTTTGTCGTTCGTAAAAATTTGCCGTTCACCCACGAGAAACTGCCCTTTGGCGGTTTAATTGCGCAGTACCCCTGGGGGAGACGGAAGAATATTTCTACGTATTCGCCTTCAGAAATTTCGCCCGTCGCGTAGGCTTGCGGCGAGGGACTTGAATACGCTTCCGTTTGAACGGCGACGGGCGCGGAGAAGAAAACGACTTGAGCCGTTTCCGCCGCGAAAGAGCTAAGTCGCGCGCCGAATATCGCTAAGAACGCGACGACTACCCCAAAAATTTGACGATAAGTCGATCCTAATCTCTCGAAACGAACGTTAGTCTCGACGGGACTCCGGGAGTTGAGGACAAACTTTTCTGACATAGCGCACTCGCCTTGGCGGTAATGGTGTCTATAGGAGCGTCGCGCCTTCCTTGGCGCGGCTTCGTCGCGTCGTAGACCGACGGATTACGGCGAGTATAACGATTTACGCCGTCTTGCGCAAGAGCTTTAGAGCTTCCGGCGTCGGCGAGGAGCGAAGTCTGATTATTTCGCCCCCCTTGCGAACGCGCGCTTGAAAGATATACTAGAGTACCTTTGCGAAGTCTTGCGGAACGGGCTTTTTGCGCCTTCGCGCATAGACGGCGTAAAGAACGTTATTTAATCGTCCGACTCCGGCTTGGTTTTGTCCTTTTGGTTTTGTCCCTGCGATTTGTTTTGTTCGGCGAAGGACGTCAGGAGAGAATTGAAACGATGAACGTTTCGAGGATTTTAGCCTTAGAAACAACCGACACGGCGGGCGGCGTCGCCCTGTGCGAGGGAGATAAAATCGTCGCGAGTCGGGCGCTTGATCCCGAACGGCGAAGCGCGCAGACGTTGGCGCCCGCCATTCGCGACGTTTTATGCGGCGTCGGCTGGAAGCCTTCGGACGTCGCGATCGTCGCGGTCGCCGTCGGTCCGGGGTCTTTTACCGGATTGCGCGTCGGTTTGACGACGGCAAAGGTATTTGCGTGGAGCGTCGGCGCGCGTTTGGTCGCGGTCGATTCGTTGGACGCGATCGCCGAAGAGCAACGGGAATTTTGCGTCGAGGTCGAAGGGGACGGCGCGCTTTTTTCCGTCGGTATGGACGCGCAACGAGGCGACGTCGTCTTTCGTAATTATTGGATTCCGCGCCGAAAGTCTGAAATAAGCGAGGCGTCCGAAACGAGCGGGGCGCCGGTTCCGTTGACGACGCAATTTCGACTGGCTTCCATTAAGAAGTGGCTCGACGTGAAAAACGATTGGGCGGAACAATTTTTGAACGCTACAGATTTAAGTAGCGCAGATTTGAGTAGCGCCGGTTCGGAACGCGACGAGTTTAAGAACGTCTGGGCGCGTTCTCAAGTTTGCGCGCGTAATTTAAACGTAATTTTTACGGGTTCCGTTCTTGAGCGCGTGAAAGATTTGTCGGGCGCCTATCCCGATTTGCGTTTCGGCGCGTCCGACGTTCGTCGCCCCAGCGCGGAAGGCGTCGCTCGAGTCGCCGTTCGCCGCGCTAGACTTGGGCTTTTTGACGATTTATGGAACGCGACGCCGAAGTATTCTCGGAAGGCGGCCGCCGAAGAGCGACGCGACGGGAAGTAGGCGATCAAGCCGAATATTGATCGAGCCGAATAGACGTATTCTTGCGTATGCGCCGACGTCGGAACGCGTCGGAGCGTGTGTTTGTTAGTCGCGCTTTGCGCGTCAATCTAAAATTGAGGAGAATTAAATGAGTTCGCCTGAAGTCGAAGTTTTTTGGCATAAAAGCGCCGTCTCGCGTTCCGAAAAGGAAAAAATGAACGGAAACAAGGGTTGCGTCTTGTGGTTTACCGGACTGAGCGCGAGTGGGAAAAGCACGATCGCGAACGTCGTCGACCATAAGTTGTTCGAACTTGGCAAGCGTAGTTTCGTTTTGGACGGCGACAACGTGCGTCATAATTTGAACGCGTCTCCGAAAATTTTGGCGGAACGTCATTCCGAGTCCTTTGCCAAACGGTTTGGCTTGGGCTTTTCCGCCGAAGATCGCGAAGAAAATATTCGTCGTATCGGCGCCGTCGCCAAATTGTTTGTCGAATCCGGAGCGATCGCGCTAACCGCGTTCATTAGCCCTTATCGCGCCGACCGCGACGGCGTACGCGCGATGATGGACAGCGGGGACTTCTTCGAAGTCTTCGTCAACACCCCGATCGAAGTCTGCGAACAACGCGACCCGAAAGGTTTGTACAAGAAAGCGCGAGCCGGAGAACTGAAAGGTTTCACGGGCGTCGACGATCCTTATGAAGCTCCGATTCAACCCGACTTGACTCTTGACGCTTCCGTTCGTTCCGCCGACGAATTGGCGGACGAGGTCGTCTTCTTCTTGAAGTCGAAGGGCGTTATTTGAGTTTTTCCAACGTTTAACGCTTAACTTTTAACGCGCAACTTTTAACGTTTAGTTTTTAGACTATGCCGAATCTCGATGAAAGTCGACGATTCGGCTTTTTTTTGTCGTTCGCTCTTTTTTATCGTAGATCGTTATATTTGGCGCGATCGCGTGTTTTCGCGGATTCTTTTTGTAAGCGTTTGCGGAAATTATTCAGAAAGTCGCCGAATTATTGTCTCGACGCTTGATTTTCTCTTTGCGCGTTATTACAATAAGGAACAAGTTTGCCGTAGCGTAATCGGCTTTTTTTAGCTTTACAAATTGTAATTTTTCCTCGACGAGGTAAAGAATGGGTTTTGAATCGCGCGACGTTGTGGCTTCGATAAAGTCACAGGGCGGCGTTCGACGCGCCCTGCTGATTGGGACGGGCAGTTGGTCTAATCAATACGTAACGCGCCTTCCGGGCGTCGAACGGGACGTCGATTTGCTCCGCGACGTTCTGCTCGATCCTCATTGCGGTTTTCAAGACGAGAACGTCGACGTTCTGACGACGAAAAACAATAATTATCCGTCGCGCGAACGTATTGAGGAAGAGTGCGCGAGATTTCTGAATTCGTGCGGTCCGGACGACTTCGCCTTTCTTTATCTTGGCGGTCACGGTTTTCACGATCCTGAAACGGGCGTCGATTATTACGTTCCCTTTGACGCCGAGCCGAACTTTGTAGGAGGACGCGTCGTTTCTTACAAAGCCGACAAATGTTTCTCCTTCAAAGCGTTAAACGAGCTTGTCGGGAGATGTCCCGCCAAATTTAAGTGGGTCGTCGTCGACGCTTGTCGCGTCAATCTTGCCGCGAGAGACGGGTTGGACGAAAACGTGGAGTCGATCGGCGCGTTGGAAGCGGCGGAGGGGACTTTGTTGTTCCAAAGTTGCGGACTCAACCAGAAAAGTTACGAAATACCCGTCGCCGTCGACGGCGATGCCGTTAATCACGGACTGTTCACTTGGCATTTTTGCGAAGGCGCGAAAGGGAAGGCGGCGAATCAAGACGGCGTAATCTCGCCCCGAGGACTCTTTGACTATACGCGTCAGATGTTGGAAGAGGCGCGTAGGAACGAACCCGCGTTGCAGAAGCAGACGCCTACTTATACTTGTCAAGAACTTTCCTACGACGATTTCGTCTTTGTCGATTTTTCCGACAGGGACGAAATCAGAGCGCGAAAAGCCTTCGAAGCCGCGCGCGACTTCGTCGTGGCTGGAGAATATAAGCGCGCGCGTGTGAAAATCTGTGAAGCGACGTCGCTAGAGCCCAAAAACAAAGACTATCAGGCGTTGAAAACGCGAGTTGAGACGTTGCTGACGGAAGAAGCGACAAAAACGAACGTAGCGCGTTCCTCGGGGGGACTTTCGAGCGTTTGGAATATTTTTAGACGGCAAAAGAGAATTAAAAAGAGAATTAAATGGTCGGCAAATCCCGTCGAGGAGGCTAACAAACGATCCTCTGCGGGATATGAAGCGTTTGGCAAGCACGATTATCTTCTGGCGAAAAAGGAGTGCGACGCGGCGCTGGAATTTGATCCCGACTGCAAAGGCGCGATAAAGCTACAGAAAAAGACGCAAGCGAAGCTGAACAAATTAGCGCAAACGATCCGCGAAGGAAACGAGCTTTTTGACAAGGAACGGTACGACGAAGCCTTGGCGAAAGCGCGCGAAGCGAAGGCGCTTTGTATCGATTACCCCGACGCCGTAGCGCTCGAAAAGAAATCGATCGATCCGATCGTAGAAAGATTGGTTCAAGACGGATGGGAGGTTTATGGGGAACAAGACAAAGAGGGGGCGTTGGCAAAGGCGCTAGAAGCGTTGAAATTGAAACCTAACGACGTATCTGCAAAGAGATTATACGTCACCTGTAGGCCTTTTGAATCCACGAAGCCCGGCGCGCGCGCGACTTTGGAACGCAACGGCGTGGAGTTTGCTTTTCGTTATTGCCCCGCCGGGACTTTCACAATGGGCAGTCCTTCTAGCGAATCGGGACGCGACGACGACGAGATTCAACATAGTGCGACGATTCAGGAAGGTTTTTGGATTTGCGAGACGGAAACGACGCAAGAGCAATGGAACGCCGTCGGGGTTAAAAAGGAGGACGCATGCTGTTTTAAGGGCGATAAACTGCCGGTAGAAAATGTAAGTTGGAACGAAAGCGACGCTTTCATTAAGAAATTGAACGAACTTGGGGTCGCGCCCTCCGGCTGGCGTTTTGCATTGCCTAGTGAAGAACAATGGGAATACGCTTGCCGCGCGGGTACGACGGGATCGACCTACGGGATTCCTCTTAACGAAGCGGCTTGGTACTACGATAATAGCGGAAATAAAATTCACGAAGTTGGAACTAAGCAGCCTAACAAGTGGGGAATTTACGATATGTTGGGTAATGTTTGGGAATGGACTTCTTCCAAATATGAAGGCGGGTCTTCGTTCGTTAGTCGGGGCGGTTGCTGGTTCAACGACGCGCAGGACTGTCGCCCGGCGGAGCGGAGCTACTGCGACCCGTCGCTTTGCAACGTCATCCTCGGCTTTCGGTTCGTTCTAGTTCGAAGTCAGTCTAGGTAAAGCAGCGTTTCTTAGTAGTCTTCCCACACGAGCCGCGCCGGGCGCGGCGTGGGAAGACGGAAAAGAAACGCGGTTAGTCAGTAAAAGTGAAATCTAACTCGGGGGATTGTCAAGGGGGATGAAATCCCCCTTGACTCGCGTTGTACTGACAGGTAGGAATAAAAACGGTTATAACGACTGATTTGTAATAAGTTGATTTTAAAATGATGTTACAAACA